>CAUZBA010000428.1:0-3132 GCA_963577635.1 Phycisphaerae bacterium | reverse complement strand
AGATCTCGGCGACCTTCGCCTCGACGGGCACGTCCAGCCACGTCCTGCACCCGACCGATGCGGTTCACGGCGATCTGGGTCGCGTGCGCCGCAACGACACGGTCGTGGCCCTCTCCTACGGCGGCCAGACTGAAGAAGTCGTCGGTCTGGTCACGATCCTGCGCCAGGACGACGTGCCGGTCATCGCCGTCACCGCCCGTACGGACACGCATCTGGCCCGCCTGGCCACGGTGACCCTGGCCATCGGCGACGTGACCGAGGCCTGCCCCATGAACCTGGCCCCCACCGCCAGCACGACGGCCATGCTGGCCATGGGTGACGCGTTGGCCCTTTGCGTCAGCCGGCGAAGACAGTTCGGCGTGGAGGACTTCCAGAAGGTGCACCCCGGCGGGGCCCTGGGGCGCACGCTCATGCCCATCACCGCGGCGCTGCGCCTCAAGGCCGGCGACAATCTGCCCCTGGTGCGCTGCGGGGCCACGGTGGACGAAGCGCTGCGCCAGGTCGAACAATTCGCCGTGGGCGGACGCAGGGCCGGCGCCTTCATCATCGTGGACAACGACGGGCGCCTGGCCGGCATCTTCACCGACGGCGACCTGCGCCGCCGCATCATCGAGCGCCGCGGCGACGCGTTGCTGGACACGATCGATCAGGTGATGGTCAGACGCCCCAAGTCCCTCTCACACACATCGCTCGTGCGCGACGCCGTTCAACTCGCCCGCGAGTACCGCATCGACGAGATCCCGGTCGTGGACGACGACAACCGACCGATCGGGCTCGTGGACGTGCAGGACCTGATCGCGCTCAAGGTCATCGACGGATGAAGAACATCAAGCTGATCGTCTTCGACGTGGACGGCGTCCTGACCGATGGCGGAATCTATATCGACGATCGCGGCGTGGAGACAAAACGCTTCCACGTGCGCGACGGCTTCGCGATCCGTGCGGCCCAGTCGCTGGGCCTGAAGATAGGCGTGCTCACCGGCCGCTCGACACCCGCAGTGACGCTGCGCATGGCCGAACTGGGAATCGACCTGATCATCCAGGGCGCCCTAGACAAGGCCACGGGCCTGGAAACGATTTGCCAGCGGGCCGGCGTGCTGCCCGAAGAGGCGGCATACGTGGGCGACGACCTGATCGACCTGCCGGCCATGCTGCGCTGCGGCTATCCAATCGCCGTCGCCGACGCCGTAGAGGACGTCCGCGCGGAGGCAAGCTTCGTGACCCCCTCCAGGGGCGGACACGCCGCCGGGCGCGACGCCATAGAACACATCCTGCGCGCGAAGGGGCTTTGGGAGCAGGTTCTAGAGAGGTTTGGACCGTAAGCAGGGTTCAGGGCAGAGCAGACATGGCCGAAGAGAAATCAAGATTTAATGTTCGAGCCCGGTCGCATTCGTTGAAATGCGACCGACGACCCGCATCTGCCAGTTCACTATTTTCCCTGAACCCTGAACCCTCAGCTTTATCCCAGCGCCTCGAGCAACTCGGTCAGCTCCGAGTGTGCGTGCTCGTCGCCCGCCTGCTTTGCCGCCTTCATGCCGGCGGTGATCGCGGCACGAGCCGCCTCGTCGTCACCCTGGTCGCTGTGGACTTTCGCCATCTGGTAGTAGGCGTAGCAGTACTGCGGGTCGAGATCAAGCGTCTTCCTCAGCCAGTCAATCGCCTCGCCCGGACGCTCCTCCTTGGCGTATTCGAGCGCGATGCCGTAGGTGCAGAACGGGTCCGCCGGATCGGCTTCGTGCAACCTGGTCAGTTGATCGAGTCGTGACATGAACGATTCCACAGGGGACGCAACCGACGGCGCCAATCAAAAAATAAAACACTCGGCTATGAGCCCAGCCCCACGCCGGGCACGGCGGCACCGCACTGAGGGCACGACCCACGGCCGGAGCCCGTAAGTCCTTGAAGGACGGTCCCGCACTGGGCGCAGCGCCTGGCGAGCGAGTAACGCAGGACGGAAAGGTTCCGGTTGAAGTAGACGAGATAGGCCACGAGGGCAAGCGTCACGGCGCTGGATGCCACGACGAGCGCCAGTTGCTTCACATCGTTGCTCTGGCGGTACTGGCGAATGGCCCAGAAAGTGAAAAAGAAATCGAAGACGATGGCCGCCGTGATCAGGACGCGATGGGCGTTGTTAAGTGCAAGTGCCATGGGCTATCCTTTCGCCTCCAACGGCATTGTATACCCAGGGAGCGCGCCCCGACGACGACGCGGAGCCCGCGTGCAGCCCCGCGCCATAAGCAGTTGTCTTGCACCCGTTTACGACGCCCGCCGCCGTGCCCGCCCGCTGAAGCAGAAGGATTGACGCACAGTTCGGGCGGGTGCATGACAGCGCCCGGGGCGGGGGCGGACGTCACGGAACGGGGACTGGCTCCGGGGCGGGACCTCTTTCGACCACAGCGCAGGTTTATCGCTGCCCCGGTGCCTGTCCCCCTCTTGCGAACCCGCCGGCCGCTTCGACCTTTCGGCGGACGGGGGTTATGATTCCGGCTTGCGCCACCTGGCGCACCTTTTTATGCTGGAACGCGGCCCTGCAGGGTACCCGCCGGCACCGTCGAAGAGGATGCCCGGCAGCAGCCGACCGCTGACACCGCGCGGCGCATCTTGAATCAGCCGGGCCCGGACGCTCAGACCATGAAAGTTGGTGTCATCAGCGACACCCACGATCGGCTTCCGACCTTTCGACGTGCGGTGGCCCTTTTCAACCGGCTCGGTGTGGAGGCTATCTTCCACGCCGGCGACTTCATCGCACCGTTCGCCGCGAAGGTCCTCGGCCCATCGGAACTTTCCCGCCCGCTTCACTGCGTCTATGGGAACAATGACGGAGAAAAGAAGGGCCTGAAGGCCGTGCTCCCCGGCGTCGTGGACGGCCCGCTGAGCGTGAGCCTCGGCGGGCGGAACATCCTGATGCACCACTGGATCGAACAGCTTCGGCCGGCGGATATCCAGAAGGCAGACGTGGTGATCAGCGGTCACACCCACACGACGGTCAACGAGACCCGCAATGGAACGCTCCTCTTGAATCCCGGCGAATGTTGCGGGTGGGTCACCGATCGATGCACGGTGGCGATGCTCGACCTGGATAATCTCGAAGCTCAGATCATCGAAGTTCACGAGTGAATTCGCCGAAGCGGGC
>CAUZBA010000427.1:0-3153 GCA_963577635.1 Phycisphaerae bacterium | reverse complement strand
CACGACTATCAGCAGCGTCGGGCGCGCCGGCGCGTCCGGGGCGCGCCGGGAGAACAGCGGATGGGCTGCCGTATCCACGCGGGCTGCCAACCCACTGAGCACGCGGCGCATCTGGACGGCGAACGGTCGGGCGCCCAAAATCCGGTCCTGCGCCTTGCGAAGTCTGGACGCGGCGACCGCCTTCATCGCCCGGGTGATCTGCTGCGTCGACTTGACCGCGCGGATGCGTCTGCGAAGGTCGAGTAGAGATGGCACGTCTCTCTTCTATGGCTGCGGCATCGGACGTCCTGATGCGGGACTAGGCGGCCGCGGTCTTCCGCGCGGCGAGGAACTGTTCAGTGAACTCCTTCAGCACGGCCTCGATCCGGATTTTGAGATCGTCGTCGATCCGGGCCTGAGCCATCAGGTCGGTGAACAGCAACGGTTCACGCCCCTCGACGAACTGATACAGCTCGATCTCGTAATCGCGCGCCTGCGTTTCGGAAACGGCGTCGAGGTGGCCGTTGGTGCCAGCATAGACGATGAGCACCTGTCTCTCGACGGCCAGCGGCTCGTATTGCGGTTGCTTCAGCACCTCGACCAGCCGCTTGCCGCGGTTGAGCTGGTCCTGGGTCGATTTGTCGAGGTCGCTGGCGAACTGCGCAAACGAAGCAAGCTCCCGGTATTGAGCCAGATCGAGTCGCAGTGTCCCGGCCACCTGGCGCATCGCCTTCACCTGAGCCGAACCGCCAACACGCGAGACGGAATTGCCGACGTTGATGGCCGGCCGGACGCCCTGATGGAACAGGTCGGACTCGAGAAAAATCTGCCCGTCGGTGATCGAGATGACGTTAGTGGGGATGTAGGCAGACAGGTCGCCGGCCTGGGTCTCGATGATCGGCAGCGCCGTCAACGATCCCCCACCCAGTTCGTCGCGCATCATCGCCGCACGTTCGAGCAGGCGTGAGTGCAGATAGAAAACGTCACCCGGATACGCCTCGCGGCCGGGCGGGCGACGCAGCAGCAACGAAATCTCGCGGTACGCCTGCGCGTGCTTTGACAGGTCGTCGTAGATGCAGAGCGCGTGCTTGCCGCTGTCGCGGAAGAACTCGCCCATCGCGCAGGCCGCGTACGGACTGATGAAAAGGAGCGGCGCCGAGTCGGACGCCGCAGCGGCCACGACGATCGTGAACGCCATGGCGCCCGCGTCGTCGAGGGTCTTGACGACCTGGGCAATCGTGGACTGCTTCTGGCCGATCGCGTTGTAGATGCAGACGACGTCCTTGCCACGCTGGTTCAGGATGGTGTCGACGGCGACCGCCGTCTTGCCAGTCTGCCGGTCGCCGATGATCAGCTCCCGCTGTCCGCGACCGATCGGCACCATCGTATCGATCGCCTTCAGGCCGGTCTGTAGCGGCTGCTTCACCGGTTGGCGGTCGACGACACCCGGCGCGATCCTCTCGATCGGCGACGTCTCGGTCGCAGCGATCGGTCCCTTGCCGTCCACCGGCTGCCCTAATGCGTTAACGACCCGGCCGAGCAGTGCCTCGCCGACAGGCACGGAGATGATCCGGCCGGTACGCTTGACGGTGTCCCCTTCTTTGATCTGGGTGCTCGCGCCGAGCAGGACGGCGCCGACACTTTCCTCTTCGAGGTTCAGCGCAATGCCGAAGATACCATTCGGAAATTCGAGCATTTCGGTCGCCATGACACGCTCGATGCCGTGGATTCTCGCAATCCCGTCTCCCACCGATACCACGGTCCCGACCTCAGCCACGTCGACGTCGATCGTGTAGTCGCCGATCTGGTCACGAATGATCTTGGTGATTTCGTCCGCTTTGATGGTCATCGCAAAAAACTCTTCGTGGGGTGTCTACCGCTCCAAAAGGGCGTGTCGCATCCGTTCGAGATGACGTGCGATGCTGCCGTCGTAGACCGTCGTACCGAGCCGCGCCACGACGCCGCCTAGTATCTCCGGATCGACGTCCGCGATCATCCTGACCTCGCGACCGCTCGCCCGGGCGAGGCTGTGCTCTATGGCGGCGGCCCGTTCCGGAGTCAGCGGCTGGGCCGTCGTGACCCGCGCCTCGACGACACCCAGGTGATCGAGCAGCCGGGCGTGATAGGACCTGCCGACGTCCGGTAGCAGGGTCAGCCGACCGCGCTCGGCCAGCAGCGCGACAAGCCTGGCCACCGGCGGGATTACATCCCCGAGACGGCGCAGCAACGCACCGACGACGGCCCGCTTGTGTACGGTGGAAATGGCGGGATTGAGCAGCACGCGACTCAGGGTCCCGTGCTCGGCGATGAGATCGGCGACACGGGCCAGGTCAGCACCGACATGCCGCAGGTCCAGGGTCTTGACGCTGACATCGAAAAGGGCGCGGGCGTACCGCGCAGCGGCCGTGCGATCTGTCATAAAGTCCGCGTGGCCGCTGCATGACGGCCGGGCGCGGGAAGGCGTTCGATCGGCGCCCAGCCGGAACTGGCCAAACGTTGAATTTTACCATGCCGTTCGAGGCGCCAGCAAGCCAGGCTCAGGAGGTCGTCAACTGTGCGAAGAGACGTTGTAGCTCGTCCTCGGATGCGAAGTCGATCTCGATGTGACCCCGCCGGCCCGTCCTCACGATCCGGACGCGGGTGCCCAGGGCGGTGCGCAGGCGGTCTTGCGCCGCCTGGGTGTGCACATCGAGCCGGGGGGAGGACCTCGGCTGAGGCTGCTCCGAAGGTGGTCTGCCCAGCTGCTTGACGAGCCCCTCGGTCTCCCGGACAGAGAGACCACGCCCCACGACCTCACGGGCCGCGCGTCGTTGGGCCGATCCGTCCGTCAGGCCGAGCAAGGCGCGCGCATGACCCATGGCGAGCGCGCCGGCCGCCACGTCGGCCTGCACCTCGGCCGGTAAGCCGAGCAGGCGTACGTAGTTGGCCACGGTGGCACGGTCCTTTCCGACCGCGGCCGCCACCTCCTCTTGCGTCAAGTGATAGTCCGCGATCAGACGGCGAAATGCCTCCGCTTCTTCGATCGGGTTCAGATTCTCGCGTTGCAGGTTCTCGATCAGCGCGATCTCCAGCAACTTGTCGTCCGGTACGTCCCGCACAATGACCGGCACCCGCAGTAGGCCGGCCTGCTGGGCGGCGCGCCACCGACGTTCGCCGGCGACGATCTCGAACATG
>CAUZBA010000426.1:0-3153 GCA_963577635.1 Phycisphaerae bacterium | reverse complement strand
TGGATCGGGAGGTGGGCGCCAGCGAACGAGGACCGGTCGATGATCGCGCATCCGCAGAGCGATCCGAGCCGGGGGGGGCGAAGCCGCATTGGTGACGCCCCAGAAGGACGAAACGTCGCGACGCGCGTTCGTCGCCAGGCAACCCATCTTCGATCGAAAGCAGGAGGTCTTTGCTTACGAATTGCTCTTCAGAGGTGACGGCGTCCAGCAGACGGCGGGGCAGGGCGACGACACGGCAACGATACAGACGATCAACACCGGTCTGAACGTGATGGGTCTGGACGAACTGATCGGTTCGGCCAAGGCATTCATCAACATCACCGAAGGGCTTCTCTTGTCAGGGCACTGCGCCGCGTTGCCGCCGAATCGAGTCGTGGTGGAGCTCCTGGAAAACATCAGGCCGACGCCGGAAGTGGTCGCGGCCACCAAGGCGGTTAAGGACCAGGGATGCGTCATCGCCCTGGACGACATGGTCTCGACGGAGGGATATGAGCCGCTCTTGGAACTGGCCGACATCGTCAAGGTCGACTTCCTGCTCACCGAGCCCCACGAACGCTACACGTTGATCGAGGAGCTCCACGAGCGCGGGATCCAGGTCCTGGCCGAAAAAGTAGAAAATCACGAGGAGTTCAACGAGGCCATGGCCCTCGACTGCCTCTATTTTCAAGGGTATTTATTCTGCAAGCCACAGACGCTCAGCGGCAGACAGATCACCGGATCCAAGTTGAAGTACCTGCACTTCATCGAGCAGGTTAATCAGCCCGAAATCGATTTTACGAGTATCGAGAATGTGATCAAGGCGGACGTGTCGCTGTCGATGAAGTTGCTGAAATATCTGAACTCCGCGGCCTTCGCATTCCGCAACGAGATTGACTCGATCAAGCACGCGCTTGTCCTGCTGGGCGAGAATCCGGTCAAGCAATGGGCCACGACTGTGGCCCTCGGGGGGATCGCTGACGACAAGCCAATCGCCTTGACGAGCACCAGCCTGACGCGGGCGCGTTTCTGTGAACAGATCGGTCCGGAGGCGGGCGTGCGCAACCGAGGGCTTGACCTGTTTTTGATGGGAATGCTCTCACTCGTCGACGCGATGATCGACCGCCAGCTGGATCAGGTCATTGCGTCGCTGCCCCTGCACGAGGATGTCCGAACCACGCTGCTTGGGTCCCAAGACACGCCACTGGCGAACATCTTCAACCTGGTGGTGGCGTTATGAACGCTGCGACTGGGAACGTGTCACGACGCTGTGCGAGGAGAGTCGCGTGCGGACCGAACGGACCGCCGAGATCTACCGCGCGGCCGTCGAGTGGGCCGACCGCACGCTCGTTGCGGCGTAGGGCGCAATTTCCTGGGCACAACCCGGACCCGGTCGCGTCAGGGATTCCGATAACATTGCGATCCCCTGGATGACTGGCGACTTGCAATCCTGTCAAAATGGGGTATACTGCATATTGAGAATAAGTGAGCGAGAAAGTGAGCTGCCACGGATGTGCGGCCAACCTAGGGGAATCACTGGAGGAGTTTCGGAGAAAGCAACCTGCAACACAGGCGCTGGTATGACGCGAAAAAAACGCGTATTATCTTGCTTGGTTTTTACATAACTGCCTAATATTCCCTGAATTCTCTTTCTCCTCCGCCCCGTTGTCGCTTTCGTGGCAGCGGGGTTTTGTTTAGTTATAGGATAAATGCCGCTGACGGAATGAGCCCCCGGGGCCCGGACCGGCGATGCGGGCTCTTACTCGACCGTGACGCTTTTGGCCAGATTTCGCGGCTTGTCGACGTCATGACCACGCAGGACGGCTGCGTGGTATGCGGCCAACTGGAGGGGAATCACGGTGAGCAACGGCTGCAGCGCCTCGGAGACCGCGGGAACCTCAAAGACCGAATCGGCGTATCGGGTGATCGTCTCGTCACCCTCGGTGGCCACGGCGATGACGCGACCCCCGCGGGCCCGGACCTCCTCGATGTTGGAGATGACTTTGTCGTACTGGCTGCCCTGCGGCGCGACAAAGACCACGGGCATGCCGTCGTCGATCAGGGCGATCGGGCCGTGTTTCATCTCGGCGGCCGCCATCCCCTCGGCGTGGATATACGAGATTTCCTTGAGTTTCAGCGCGCCTTCGAGGGCGACGGGATAGTTGTACCCGCGACCGAGGAACAGCCAGTTGTCGCGGTCGACGTAGCGCTCGACGCAGGTTCGCACATGGTCGGAACGTTCAAGCACCCGGCTGATCAGATCCGGCATCTGCTCGAGTTCGTCGAGGTATGCGTGCAGAACATCGGTTCCAAGAAATCGCCGCTTACCCATGTACAGGGCCAACAGCGTCAGCACTGCAACCTGGCCGACGAAGGCCTTGGTCGATGCAACGCCGATCTCCGGTCCGACGTGCAGGTAGACGCCGGCATCGGTCTGGCTTGCGATCGACGACCCCGCCACATTCACGACGCCAAGGGCAACAGCGCCGCGCTCCCGGGCCTCGCGCAGTGCCGCGAGGGTGTCGGCCGTCTCACCCGACTGGCTGACGGCGATGACGATCGAGCCCTCTTCGACGATCGGATTTCGATATCGAAACTCGCTGGCGTACTCGCAACGTGCCGGAAGCTTCGCGAGGTCCTCGATCAGGTATTCCCCGATGAGACCCGCGTGGTACGCCGTCCCCTGCGCGGTCAGAACGAATCGCCGGGCCCGCATCAGTTCGCGGCTGAACGTGCTGAGCCCGCCGAGCACCACGCGGCAGTCGCGGGTGTCGATTCGCCCCCGCATGCAGTTGCGCAACGATTCGGGCTGCTCCATGATCTCTTTGAGCATGTAATGCTTGTGCCCGCCCAGTTCGATCTCTTCCAGGTCGATATCGAGCTGGCGGATCTGTTGTGTGACCGGAACGTTGTCGATGGTCGTGGTGCGGAAATCGACCGATCCGCTGCCGGCGCCGTCATTGCTTTTTGGCCCCGCGTGCATTGCCGCCACCTGGTAGTCCTCCAGGGTGACGACCTGGGTCGTGTGGGCGATGATCGCCGAGGCATCCGACGCCACGACGTAGCCGCTGTCGGCCACGCCGATGATCAACGGCGATCCCTTGCGGGCGCAGATCAGTGTGCTCGGCTCGGCATCGCAGATTACGGCGATCGCGTAGGCGCCGGTCACCTGTTGCA
>CAUZBA010000425.1:0-3185 GCA_963577635.1 Phycisphaerae bacterium | reverse complement strand
CAGTTGACACGCAATCGCCGCAAGATCCACGGGAATCCCCGCCGCCGCGATTCTTGCGGGCGCGTCCTTGACGTACGCCCGGAGCATCTCCTGCGAGATGACTCCATCGCCCAGGTTCTTCCTTAGGGCGGCGTGGATGTGATCTACGATCAGCTTGCGCAGGCCGAGGAGGAATTCCTCTCGCGTTTGGTTGATCGATTGGCGATCGGCCTGCGGGGCGTTGCGGAGGGGGAGGGGGGCAGCGTGCTGAAACAGGTGCTGGACGCTGGCCTGGTAGTAGATCGGGTCGCGCAGAAAATTGGCGTCGACAAGGTCGAACATGGAGTAGACGTTCTCCCATGCCGCCGGGTAGAAGGGGTGGTCGTCAGTCAGGATGCGTGATCGGGCGATGAGGTGGGGAACGGGGTCATCAACGTGCGCGGCAAACAAGGAGAGAAGGTCGATTGGTGATTCAATCCGTGCGAGTTCCAGCTCCTTGTGCTGGGCAGCACCGAGGCTGTCCCAGTGCCGGCGAAGTGCGGTGTAGTCGATCTCGAACGGTTCCCTGGAACCGACCACCCACAGCCAAGCGAAGGACGCCGAATCGCGGCCGCCGAACCAGATGGTGGCGTCTTCGAATACGCCGCGCATCGTGTTCTGGTACATCCACCCCAGAGGGGACAGCAGGCCGTCGATCCCCATCCAGGTAAAGAGCAGGCCGCCGGGTCGCAGGTGGTTGTGGCAAAGCTGCAGAAACTCCCGCGTGTAAAAGAACTCGGTGCCGTCGGCGTACAGTCCACCCACATCGACGATGATCAGATCGTACTGCTGCGACGAACGTAAGAGATGGTTGCGGCCGTCATCCACATAGCGCCGCACGCGCGGGTCGTTCAACACACTTTTCGAGTCGAGATAGAAGTAGTCGGACGCGGCGAAGTTCAGCTTGTTGATCTCGACCACATCGATCCGCTTCGGCCCTTGAAAGCCCGTCAGCGTGGCAAGCTGGCGGCCGCTGCCGTACCCGATGACCAGGATGGATTCCGGCGCGGGATGAAGCGATGCGGCGAGGTGAGCGCTGACGACATTCCACTCATATATCGTGGTGCCGCCGACCCCGCGCCAGTTGGAGTGGTAGATCTCGCGGTGCAGTCCGGTCCTGACCTCGCCGTTCTGAACATACGTGAACGGCTTCTGCTCCTCCTCGACCACGGTGGCCATGGAGATGGCGTCTTCGGCCTGAAACAGAATCTTCTTGGGGCCGGACATGTAGTGGCTCAACACCGCGATCTGATTCGCGAAGAACAGGTCACGCGGAAACCAGGCGAACAGTACGACGCACGTGCCCAGGAGACACGTCATCACGACGAGACTCCGCTTCAGTCGGCCGACGCGCCAACTCACGCCGAAGGCCAGGGCGATGACCACGAGATTGAGCGTCAGCAGGCAGAGCAGCGTGTTTCCGGACCCGAGCCACTCAATCAGGACCAAGCCGGTGAACAATACCCCCGCAACGGTGCCGATCGTGTTAATGCCGTACGCGTGGCCCAGGCGCTCGCCCAGACCGGCCGTCAACTCGGCATAGAGGCGCAGGCACAACGGGAAGATGGCTCCGAACACGGTCGCGCTCGGCAGGAAGGCAATCACGCAGAGCAGAAAACGCGCAGCCAGCCTGGCCACGTGGTCGTCGAGGAACGACATCCAGCCCTCGAAGGTCGTCATGATCCCGGTGAAGCCCTCGACCGCCAGGAACGAACCTACGGTCACCGCGAACAGAAGAACCGTCAGAAAGGGCAGCAACCAGGGCCAGCCCTTGTCGGCGAGCACGGCTCGATATACCGCGCTGCCGAGTGTGATCCCGATCAAAAGGGAGGAAAGGATCAGCGAGAAGCTCAGAAACGCGCCCAGAAGGAACTGCGCGAGGACGCGGGTCCAAAGGATCTCGTACGAAAGGCTGAGGAACCCGGTCAGCAGGAGGATGCTCAAGATGGTTCCCGGGCCGAGGTGAGCGCGGCGCGCGACCGCTTGCGACGGCGCGCCGGTGGCCGGCGGCTCGGCGACGACATCGGCGTGCGGCACTGCTCCGGCCTGCGACAGAACGATCAGGCCCAGCACGATATTCGCCGCGGCGGCGCAGTAGACGATCTCGGCCATGCCCAGCGTCGGGATCAGTGCGGCGCCGGCCAGCAGGCAGCCCACGCCGCCGCCGATCGTGTTCAAGGCGTAGATGAGTCCGAGATCCTTACCCAGACGCGGCGCGCTGCGGACATAACCCTTCGTGAACGCCGGGAAGGTCCCGCCCATGAGCAGGCACGGCGGGGCCAGCAGGCACACGACCCCGATGATGCGCACAAGGTGAACCAGAGGCGTCGGCGTGCCCAGCGGGCTTAATTCTGGAACGACGACATAGAACAATTGCGTCAGGGAAGGTATGGCCAGGCCCCAAACGCCAATGCCGATCTCGAGCCAACCGTACAGTCGCCAAGGGTTCGCCCGATCCGCGAGCCTTCCGAACAGCAGCGCGCCGAATCCGAGGCCGCCCATGAACGTGGCGACAACCGCCGAGATCGCGGGCAGATGCATCCCGAACACGGGGTATAACATCCGCATCCAGGTGATCTGGTAGACCAGCGCTACCATCCCGGACGAGAAGAAGACCGCAAGGACCAGAAGCCTCAGCAGGAAAGGTAAGGACGCGCGACCATCCGTCTTGCTTACGTGGCCGGTCTGCGTCACCTGAGTTCCATCCGTGCGAACTGTCGGAGTCAATTCATCCATTCGGTCGGCGATCAATCGCCGGAACCCGTCTTGTCGGCCGCCCGCAGGCCGATGACCGGCTCGAAATGAATACCGGCGACGACTGTATCATAAAGGTCGTCTCTATCTCCACGTGACTAACGAGCAAATCATGACCGATCATGTCACCAGAGAATAAAAAGGGGTCGGGAGTCTTTGGCCGCAACGGCCCGAAGGGTGCTTCGCATCAAAGACTTCCGTCCCGAACGCCGTGAACTTAGCCTATAACTCTGCGCCACAGCGCGCCTTATATTCGTTTGCGCTTTACAAGACTTCCTGTGATGATGGAGTTGCGGACAACCAACATCACAAGGAGGTCATGGATGACCATAAGTATCGCATCTGCTGTTGCACGTTTCAAGGGCGAACCGGAATGCGATCTAGATCATCGTCTAGTACTGGAGGCGTGCGCG
>CAUZBA010000424.1:0-3194 GCA_963577635.1 Phycisphaerae bacterium | reverse complement strand
CCGGGGATGGGCAGCCCACCGAATTGCATCAGCGTGGGCAGGATGCTGCCAAGCAGCACGCAGCCCGCCAACGTCGCCGCGGCGGTGATGGCGATTCGCCAGGGGCGTGGCTTCGACGTGGCCACGAGCGCTGCCGCGAACATGCCGGGGAGCATCAGTCCTGTGATCGGCAGCGACAAAGACAGCATCACGATGAACAGACACATCCAGCCCGTCGATCGATAGAGGCACGCCAGGACAAACCCGAGGAAACAGACCATCATCTGAGTGTCCTGTGTTGCCGGCAGTGCCAGGTCGGAAAAATACGGATTGTAGGTGGCGCTGTACGCCATCACCACGACATAGACACTGAGTTGCAGCCAAATCAGTACATGCCCTATTCGGGGGAGGGTTCGTTCCTGCGCGTGCTCGACGATTGCGACGATCCCGGCGTAGAGGACCATCAGGTAGAGCAGCAGCGATACCCGGGCCGCCGCCTCGAACTCGCCGAACAGGCGGATGAACCAGGAGTTCGCAAAGGCAAACAGAGACGAGTTCAGGGACGGAAAACTGCTGATGTCTCCGGCCGATGCCGGCCAGAACGGCGTGGCCTGCGAGAGCAGAAGTCTGGCCGATTCAAAGGCGTGGGCGCCGTCGCCGTTGAAATTCTCCCAATAAAACTTCGGGGCCAGGGCAATCAGGATGAGCCACGGAGCGGCCAGCATCGCGAGCACGGTGCGCGACGCTCCATTGTGCTGCCACGGCCAGGCAGCGTAGGGGCAGGCCAGATTCCGGGCAGCAAGAACCAGAAAGGCTGCCACCGTGCAGCCGAGCACGACGGCCACGAAGGATGTGCCCTGCAGCGCGGTCCCCGTGGCCGCCTGAACGGTCGCCGCCGTGGCGCTGATCACCACCACGCTCAAAGCGAAGCCGCAGACGATCCATTGACCGGTCGTGCGCGCCGCGCCGATGGCCGCAGCGAGCGCCAGGCCCGGCGCAAGCAGCATGATGCAACTGCTGAGAACGACAAGCGGTGCCCCCAGATAGAGCAGGGCGCCGTGCGCTGGCTGAACATAGGGATTCGACGACTCAGCGAGCTTGTAGAGTGCCGCGACGTCGCCCAATGTCGAATGGCCGAATGCCGCTGGCATTGAGGCCGCCATCAGGACACCGAACAGGGCCGCACACCGTAACATCGCCTTTCGTGTCGCTGGTTTCATGTGGGCATGTCGACCAGCACCTCGGATACCTCGATGATGTAGAGGAGCACGACCCCTTTGCGTTCAATGGTATGCAGAACCGTGCCATTCACTTTCTTGTGACCGTTCCAGCGGGTTGTCGCCAGGACGACGCATTCGCGACGGGTGATCGGTTCGATGTCACCCATCTTCAGCGCCATCATCGTCCTCGTAGACCCGCTTCTGTCTTCCGGAGAATTCGAACAACGAACCGACAGACGTGGCGCTTACGAGTTTGACGCCCGGAATGCGGGCGAATGCCACTGGATCTGTCCTGGCATTGACATAGACAAAGCTGATCCCGCGTCTTTGCAGGAACTCAGCCTGTTGTTCGACATCGCGGCTCCGGTAGAACCATGATATTTCGGCGCGCTTGGATTCGTAGTTCTCCGAAAGAAAAAAGTGACCGCCGAACAGGCTGCCGGGGAACACGGGCGCCAGCCAGAGATCGTCGGTCTTCCATTCGTCATCCGATTTGTTCACGAGCAGCACGTGATCGCTCGTCGCCCGCTGTCGCAGGGAGTCCATAATCGTGGCGTGTTCCGCGCTCATGAAGACGTGCGGGGAGTCTTCGCTGAATGTAGAGCCTCGCCACTGCACGAAGCACACGAAGGCCGGGGTGGCACCGAGTACAAGCACGGTCGTCACGGCCGCGACCGCGCCGACGCGGCGGCGGCGGGCAAAGTAGACCAAGCCGGCAATCAGGTAGAGAGGTATCTGCAGCGTCATGGTGCCGCGATCGGGGTAGGGGTAGAAGGGGCCGGACAATGTCAGTACGACACATCCGAGGGCCCAACCGACCAGGAAGCAGCAGTCATCGCCACCGCGTCGCCAGAAATCCGCTCCGCCCCATGCGATGACCGCCCACGCCACCGGGTAGGCGATCAATAGAGTTGCGACAAGGATGTTGTCCGCTCGCCACGGTGGCAGAGCCAGACTGGACCCATCATAGAGGGCCCCGATCCACCCGATGCAGACTCCGACAGAAGCCGCGCACGTCGCAAGAGCCACCAGTGACGACGCCCGACGACTCTTGCGGCACCAGAAGACCAGGGCGATGCCGGCACTGATCATGATCAGGGTGACGCCCTCGTATACGTGAAGCAGCGTCATGACCCCGCAGCAGACTGCCGTGCACGCGACGCGGCCGACCGTCACGCGCAGCACCGTTGCGTAGATACTGAGGATCGACAACATCATGACGATCCAGATCAGAAGAAAGTGCGTGTCGAACAGCGTGGCGCAAACGTAGTGACTGCGATAATCCTCGAACAGCGGCCAGCTTTGGGTGGCGTCGAACACCATTCGCTTGACGACGAAAAGTTGCTCGCCCCATCCCAGTTCGGTCCACAGTTTCAGGTGTGCGCCCAATCCTCCACCCAATAGGATGACACCGAACAACCACCATGTCTGGTGAGGAGTCGGTAGAAAACGTCGCACCGTAAGAAATATAATGATCGTGAAGATGAACGCCAGAGCCGCGCCCATGTAGGCCATCAGAAACTCGGCCGACATGTGCAACCATTGAGAAGTCTTGCCCACAAAGTAGTAGAAGAACACGGGCAGATGCGGCCGATTGGGCTCCGTGGTGAAGGTGTTAGGCACCAACGGGCCCGTGGATTGGCTCAGGCGTGTCCAGACGCGGTATTGCATCACGTCAGGAGAACCGTTGAGATTGCCCGTATAGGTCCAATCCGCCGGCGTCTGCAACTGGGCTCGCCAGTGGGGCGCGAGGTGGGCCATCGCTGCAAGAACGGCCACGATCCAGAGCGCAGTGGGGATTCTGCGCCGGCAGACCGAGGCGTCATCGAGCGCATGATCAGAGGCTGTTGCCTGCAGGGTCAAAGAGCCACTCCTGATGGATCAGTTCGAATGGGCGACACCCGACAATGTTCCAGGATGCTAGAAAAAACCAGAACGCGGCCGGGGCCGTGATCCGGTTGATTCACCATCGCGAGAGCGTTTTCAGTTCGGACG
>CAUZBA010000423.1:0-3194 GCA_963577635.1 Phycisphaerae bacterium | reverse complement strand
CGGGAGTGCCCCCCGGCGGAGCCGGGGGCTGAGGGGGGGGCTCACCTCCTGACTCTCAACCCTTCTTCCTGCCTCAAGACATTCGCCATGGTTCAGCAATGCCGCATCGACGAGGCGTGGATCGACGATACCAGCGCGCGTCTGCTGCGCAGCGCAATGAAAGGAAGAGCGCGGCGTACTCTCGTCGGCATCGCGGGAATCCCGGGATCCGGCAAGAGCACGCTGGCGGGGCTGCTGCATCGGCGTCTGGAGGGGGTCGAGCCGGGCGCTGCGGCTGTCGTGCCCATGGACGGCTTTCATTTTCCCAACCGTGTTCTGGTGTCGCGTGGTCTCATCGAGCGCAAAGGCGCCCCCGAGACGTTCGATGCAGTCGGTTACATTGACCTGCTCGAGCGGGCGGCCGCGACCGCGGCGGTCATCCACTTTCCCGTGTACGACCGCAATGTGCATGAGCCGGTCCTGCGGCACGACGCGGCCCAGTCGCTCGGTCCGGCGACCCGCGTCCTGATCGCCGAAGGCAACTACCTGCTGCTCGACCGGCACCCATGGGACGCGCTGGCCGCCGTCCTCGACGAATGCTGGAGTCTCGAGACACCGCTGGAAACGGCAAGGCAATGGACGATCAGTCGCCACGTGCGCGGCGGGCGGGCGCCGGCGGACGCGACGGCCCACTACGGGCGCTGCGACGGGCCCAACGCGCAGCTCGTTCTAAGCTGCGCGCGCGACCCGGATCTGTGCCTGCGCTGGCCAGATTACTGACACGCATTCCCTTCATCCCAACACCGCTCGACGATTCGCGAACAGGGCATCCAGGCGTGCATGCAGCGCCGGAGCCTGATCCTGACTGTCCAGCCGGCAAGCCGTCTCGTGGAGCAGGCGCACGAGGTCGCGGAAGTCGCCGACGCTGATGATCTCGGGGCCGATGCGGCGGGTGCGGTCGATCATGTTGTGGTAGTTGCCCAGCGGCAGGCACAAGCAGGTGGCGACGTGGCCGTAGGCCTGCAGGGCGGAAGCCTCGCAGGTGCCTCCGGCCATGAGGCGGCGCTGCCACTGGAACGAATCTCCGTCGGCTGCGAGATCGGCGGCGATGCGCCCGATCCTGTAGGTCAGGTCGGGGTCGAAAGTGCTCGTGGCGTCGCCCACGCGCACGATGGGGCCACCGCCGATCGGTGAATCGGCGAAGCTCCTGGAGTTCTCGAGTGTGATCAGGCGCGCCGATCGCGGGATGGTCCGGGCCTTCACGGCGGCAATCATGCCGATGAAGCCCACTTCTTCACTGCGGGTGAACAGCAGGCGAACGTCCGACCGCTGCGTGCGAGGGTCCGACAGGGCCAGATCAAAGGCGCCGAGCGCCGCGGCCACGCCGGCGAGGTCGTCGCACACCGGGGCGTGGAGGCGGCCACCGCGGATCGCGGGTGGCGCGAGGTCCCAGGTCAGGATGTCGCCTTCAGAAGCCTTCACCGATTTGCTGAACACGACGTCCCACGTCGAACCGGCCGGCGACGCTTCGTCCTGCGACCGGCATCGCACCGTGCCGCGCTGCGGCGGCTTCCGGCCGTGATGCAGCAGCACCTTGGCTCCTGCGAAGTATTGTTCCGCCACGCCGCCGCGAAACTCTGCCACGACGGTGCGCTTATCAGCGGCCCGCCTGGCGACAAACGCCGGGTGATCCATGTGGGCGGTGAAGTAGAGGGGGGCCGCCTTCGTCTTCGATCGGCTGCGCCGGCGCATCTCCAGGTTGCCGAAGCGGTCTTCACGCAGGACCACCTTGCGACGTCGCCGCGCCCATGCCCGCAGCCACGCCACGACCCGGTCTTCGCGCCCCGCCGCCGTAGGCAGGCCGGTCAATTCGAGCAGCCACTTCAGGTGGCTGTCTTGTGCGGTGGGTGTCATCATGGTCTATTGAAAGCACACCTCCGACCGGCGCGACGTGAACAATCTACTGGACCGCCGTATCACACCGTGCCCGTGTCTGTGAGGCTGTTGCACAACTCGGTGGGGCAGACATTCCTGCTTGCACGGATTATGTTTGAGTCGCTGCTCCGTCATGGCGCCGGGGCAGACAGGAATGTCTACCCCACCGAAGCAAGTGTTTTCGTGCCGTGCAGTCATCGGCATCGGAATCGGCATCGGAATCGGTATAGAACAGAACGGCAGGGGCACATGTCGTGGGAATCCGGTCCCGTAGGAGCCGGCCAACCGCCCGGTGGACACCTGAGCACCACGGAACGATACCGATTCCGAACTCGACACCGACCAGGAATCAGCGCCCGCCGAGCTCTGCAACAGCCTCCAGTGCCCGTGCCTGTGCCCGTCTTGCCACGGACACGTCGGTTCACGACTCAAGCTCGAATCTTGAACAGGTGGACGCGAAGATGACACAGCGGGAATGGATCGAGTGCTCATGATCGCTCCGGTCCCGTCCAGCCGGACTCACGGTGCCGAAGGGCCGGGCAGTTCAGGAACGTACTGATACTCCGGGTCGGTCTTTTGCCGCTTGAGGATGGCGCCGATCTGTGACCAGGTCTCGATCAGGCCGCGCGGGCAATGCGGCAAGTCGTCGCGGATCAGCATATGCAGCCTTCCGAGGTTGTAGCAGGGCACCGCGGCGTACATGTGGTGCTCGGTGTGATAGTTCATGTGCCAGTAGAGGAAGCGGAACAGCGGATTCAGGATGATGGTTCGCGTGCAGAGGCGAAAATCCTGCACGTTGTCCTGCAGGCCGATGTGTTGTGTGTTGTTGCACAGCAGGTGCAGCCAGGCGCCGTAACAGGGCGCCAGCGTGACGACCACCGGCACCATCCACAGGCCGAACGCGAGCGATACGACCACGATCGTCCCGTGCCCGAGAAGCAGAATGCGGGCCCAGTTGAAGAGCCTGCGCCGGTGTTGGGGCGCCGTGGTGGTGAAGAGGGCGGTCTCCCACTCGCCTTCCAGCCGGCCGCGGGCGAGCCTCACGTTCATCTTCAGCGTGTGGTAAAGCCGCATCGGATCCACGAACGCGCTTTGGAGAAACCCCCGCAGAGTTATCTTCTGCGGCAGGACGACCTCCAGATCGTCGGGAGGGTGCAGCGTGTACTTGTGGTGTTCGGTGTGGCTGGCCCAGAAATGGATATGGTTGTACCAGCCCAGAAAGCTGAAGATGCACAGAAAGAAACGGTTGAGAAACCTGGTCTTGAAGACCGAATCGTGGA
>CAUZBA010000422.1:0-3199 GCA_963577635.1 Phycisphaerae bacterium | reverse complement strand
GCCAGGGTCGCGTCTGGATGGTGAACTCATCGACCGAACCGAGATCGCGGTCCGATCCGATGACCGACGCGTGCCTGGCTTGCGGTAGCTTGACGCGGACAGGCGTCGGGACGTCGCGAGCGCTGATTCTTTCAAGAAGTCCCTTCTTCGGCCGCCATTGGCGGCGCCCGTCGTTGAGCGGGCCGTAAACGGCGACCACCTCGATTCCCTCGCCGGTTTTCCATCTGACCGCTTCCACGTCGCGCTGGCGACGATCCTCCTGGTCGAGAAGGCGCAATGGCCACTTGACACCGGCCTCGGCGAAAAACTTATTGAGCAACTCCGCATCCGCCTCGGGCGTCTCGGGCAGCGACAGGTTGGAGAAGGAGCACATCGGGAAGTTCAGGAGGATTGCCTGTCCCTTGCCCACCTTGTTGACGATACAGATGGGCGTCTCGCCGGCCTGTCCTAGGGCCCGGCCGGTGGTCACCTCCACTGCCGGGTTGACGTGCATTCCCAGAACCTCGACGTTGAGGTCGCGGCCGCCAGTCGTGAAGGTAATCCGCCCGGGCACGGCTACGGCGGGAACGTTCGCGGTGTGGCGCACGCCGAATAGATCGTCGAGCGCTGCGCCTTCGCGTCGCTTGCAATGGTCGTCGTACAGACCAGGGCGGACGTCGGCGATCACCGTTCCGCCGTTCTCGGCGAACTTACGGATGACGTCGGCTTCCGTGGCACCGATCGCCTCGTGCTGAGAAAGGATCAGCACCTTGAACTGGTCGGGGTCGAACTCACCCAGGCGAATCATTCGGTCGGTGACGTATTCGAACTGCAATCCGACGGCGCGGATCGCGCGATGCCAGACGAGGTGGTTCTTGCCCTTTGGCTTGAGTGCCCAGTCCTGCTCCCCGCTCTCGCTGCTGGTCATCCAGCCGCTGTAGGTGCCGTAGCTGAGCCCGGGCTCGATGTTGGTCGCCTGCGCCGAGGCGAACGAATGAAGCATCGCGACCCCGTCATGCTGCATGTCCGATTCGATGTTCAGCAGTTTGCCCAGGCCGTCGAAGACGATCCGTCCGGTCTCGACCATCTCCTTGCTGCCCAGGATCGAAGGCTCGAGGTTCGGGCCGAAAAAGTCATCCCCGCGGTGGTACCCGATGCAGTTGCCCCCGCGCAGAAAGCTCAGCCAGAAATCGCTCAGGACGTACTTGGGGTTTTCGGTGGAGTAGCCGATCCAGTGGCCGTAGCGGAAGCCGCGCGGGGCGACCGAGCGGACGACTTCCGCCGCGGGTATCGAGTAGATGACCCACCATTTCGTGCTGCGCACGATGAGATCCAGGTCGTCGTCCAGCCAGCCGGTTCCCTCCGGACCGGTGATCGCGTGCGGATCGATCAGTTCCGCCGCGGCACCGAAGCGTTTGCAGTAGTTTGCGAAGTTCCACGACTGGAAGGACCTGCGGTCGAACCAGCGCGGCGTGTTTCCCTGCTTGAACGCTGCGACTTCGAGGTTGTCGCCGGGTTCGGAAACGCCGATCTTGCCGAAATCTTCGAATTCGGTTGCCCAGGAGCGGTTGAGCGCGCCGATGGTGGCGTACTGGTTCTTGAGATATTCCCGGTACGTGTTCATGCAAGAGGGGTGCAGGCACGAGCCGAGCGTGTTCACTTCGTCGCCCATGCTGTATGCGAGCACGCCGTGGCTTGCGTAGTCCCTCTCGTCGCCCAGCCATTCCCGCAGGCGCCCGGTGACCGCGGGCTCGTCGTTCCAGCAGCCGCGCTTCAAGAAGCCATCGTCGTCCAGGGGAATCGTCGGCAGGCGCTTGCCGCCCCCGAAGTGCTGGCGCTGCAGGCCGCTGGTGCAGTAGGGCACGTAGTTCATCCCTGCTCGGGTCATCTGCCACCAGGGGACGTGGGTGGTCTCGATCCGCGATGTGATGCCCGAATGTGCCAGCATGTCATCGACGATGTCGAGCGGCTGCGCGAAAAGCCGACCCCACATGACCAGGTGCCAGTCGTCCTGCCTGCGCCTGGGAATCGTGTACGCCTCCCTCGCATAGGCGTATGAGATGGGCACATCAGCGTCCATGAGCGCCGCCTCGATCCCCAGGTAGTTCGGCATCCACGATTCGGTCGAAAGCGAGAACCTCTCCGTCTTCCCCGGCTTGGGGAAGTCTTGTCTTGACAGCACCCTTCCGTATCGGTCGATCGCCTGCACACGCAGCGTGCGCCGGTCGCGGTTGGGCGACTTGACATCAACGGTTCCCTCGATCGGCCTGCCGGCTTCGCCCCATTCGCGAGCGAGCTTGATGTTGCCGGGATGCTCCCCGGCCGATACGTCAAACTCCTTGACGGTCCACCCTTCAACGCCGCGATCGCTCACGGCGCTCGAGTACCACCAGTAGGTGCCCCCGGGCAGCACGGGCATCTTGAACGATTCACTGCCCGCGATCGCTTCAAAGAGAGCGCGACGAGGTAGCTCACACGCGCCGCGTGACCGGCTGAGAATACGGGTGTACAGCGTTAGTGGTCTGTGAACATCTCCATTTTTCCAGGTCGCGGTGATGGATTGTCCGCCGAGCCTGCCACGGGAAAGAGGATGTTCCGGCAGAGAAATCGTCAGTTCGACCTTCGGCTCCCGTCGCGCGGCCCAGAGAATGGCCCGTCCCTCCGTTTCCGTGCGCAGGTCGCGCCGAAGCGCAACGCCGAACACGCGGTCTTTGGGCCCGGGAGCAGCGAGTGTCCAGGGATGACCCTTTCTTCCACGTTGGACGGCGAGACGTCCCTTGCCCACGGAATACGCCGTCGCGTCCATGTCCGCGAAGAAGGCGGGTGATTCCGGCAACTGCTCAAGTTCACCAAGAAGCGCTTTGTCCCCGTCGGTCAGGCGATACATCACCAGGCCCGCGCCCTGCTTGACGTGCTCGATGATCGTCGCGCGATGAGCGTCGGGGATCATCGCGAGGCTATCCACCTTGACGACGTAGCAGTCGTAGGGCGTTTCGAGCAACCGGGCCAGGCGCTGCTCGCCTGTCGTGCCCCCGTGAAGTCCCGATTTCTCAATCAGCACCGCGTCCGCCTCGAAACCGAACCGCTGGCGGATTTCGACGGCGCGACGGGTACCCCCAGTGTTCGTGCCGGGGATGTAGCCCCCGAAAAAGAGAAACCGAAGTGGTCCTGGTCCATAAGGCCTCGCCCACTTGATGTGAGGTATCGGGTATTCAACATC
>CAUZBA010000421.1:0-3209 GCA_963577635.1 Phycisphaerae bacterium | reverse complement strand
CTCGAACAGGTGACCGACGCCGTCGTGGACACACTCATTCGGATCAGCGGCGACCCGAACATCGGGGGAACTTTCGTTGCTTACCTGAAGTTCGGCGCCAGCGGTCCCGATGGACGAACCGGCACGGAAGACGATCTGAAGAATCCTCTACTCGCCTTGACCGATTAGGGCATGATCCAGCAGAAGATGAAATTCGTGCTGCTGGTTCTCCCGATTGCCCTTGTATCAACGAGCGGCGATACGGGCGCACTGATTCATGAGGACATTCGCAGCGCGGAAGCGCTTTACAAATCAGGTGATTTCAGAGGCACCCTCGCCACCTTCCGCAAAATCTTCGTGTATGACGCGCCCGCCCGTGCGAAATTCGCAACCCATGTCTGGTTCCGGATCGCCCAAATCCACATGCAGCTTGGCCCAAATGATATGTCCCTGAGTGCATTTAGAAAGTTGGATGCCGTCGACGCTGAAGGCGGTTCAGCCGTGTTGCGATACAAGATTCCGGATGATGTTCCGGCGTCGCAGTTGCGGCAACTGGTCCTCGACAACCAGGTGCCCGTCCGCATCAGATCAGCGGCGCTGCGCCAGCTCGACTTGTTTCTTACCAGCGTGAACGACGGCGAGGCGGCTTTGAACTTCTATCTCGAGCTCGTCATGAACGAGCCGTCTGAGGTCGGCGACGCGGCGATGCCCAGGATCGCCGGCTGGCTAAAGTCCCGCGACGAACATCTCGCAGGCCTGCTCCGGCCCCTCGATGATCTGCGCTCGCGGGCGTCCACGGCACAGGAGCGCCGGCGACTCAACGAACGGATCCCGGTCGTCGAGCAGACGCTGACGCAATTCGAGGCGAGGCCGGCAGGATTTCTCAAGGCCGCCGCAACCCGCATGATGCGTTGAGCGCGATCGAACATGTCCTGGGCCGCGGCGGAGAATCTTCCCGACGCCGGGCCAGGCTCGCGACCATCGATGATCTGCGAGGCAAAGCGCTCAGCCGTCAGATCGAGCAGCTTCTCGTTCAACGTCGCACGGAAGATGCCATCGCTCGCTGCCGGACGGCGGCCGCCGCCGAGCCGGGCACGGCGTACGCCCGGACCGCGACGCACTTGCTCCTTCGCGCCTGCGGCCAGGGCATCGCAAATGCGGGACTCGACGAGATGCTTGAACTGTTCACCGGACAGTTCGGCGCCAACGGTCCCAACCTCGAGTACGCCCATTACCACGCCGCGGTCCGCTGCTACGAGACAAGTGAGTTCGAACTGGCACAGACGCGGCTGGACAGATTCTGCCGGAAATTCCCGAAGAGCAGATGGCAGACCGATGCCCGGGTCACGCAGGGTCTGTGCATGATCCGCAGGAACGACCATGCCCAGGCGTTGCCAACGCTGACCCGGGCCCTCGGAGAGGATCCCGACTCGCCCCGGGCCCCGCAGGTACTGTTCCTCGTGGCCTGGATTCAACTCCAGCTTGGTGATATTCAAGCAGCGCGGGAGGCGCTCGAAAGGCTGGTCGCTCGCCATCCGGATTCACTGTATGCGCCCAAGGCACGGCAGTTGCACGAACGTCTGCCGGCCCACCTGCCCGAGTAACAACAGTTCTTGCCTCCCGGGGCATCATCTGCCGTGGCGACGTAGTCGCGGCCATGGTGTGCGCCGCGGCAGCCACGCACGGGTTTGGCAAGCCGCCTCTTCGCGACATTCAAACAGTGCGCCGGACGATTGCGCCCCTGCCGCGGGAAGGCTCACCCGCCGCGCAGCGGGGCGTCGCTTCCAAAGGCGTTGTCTTTGCAACGGGGCCGAGAATCGAAGTCGATGATCGTCGCGAGACGCGGCTTGTCGGAGATATTCGGCGCCGAGGCGTGCAGCATCAAAACGTTGAAGAACAGAACATCGCCCGGGTTCATTTCGGCAAAGACGACCCGGCGTTCGTCGATGCGCCCTTCGTCGATCATGAAGTCTTCCGCCTGGTGATGCGGCACCAGCCCCTCAAGGTGGGAGCCGGGAATGACCTGGATGCATCCGTTCTCCCGCGTGGCCGGATCGATGGCCCCCCAGACAGTGACCTGCCTGGGCTGCATGTCGTCCCAGTAGGCGAAATCCTGGTGCCAGGGCTTGCGCCGTCCGCCCTTCGCCGGCTTGCACATGAGCTTGCTCGAGTGGTAGTAGACCGAGCTTCCGATCAGGTCCTCGACGATGTCGAGGACCTTGTCGCTCGCAGCCACCTGTCGGAACGCGTCTTCGGTTTTGAACACCTCCTGGATCTTGCGCAGGGCCACGCGGGTGGGATCGGTCGCCAGGGGCTCGATGTTGTATTCGGCCCCATCCCGCGTGAACCCCTCAGTTCGTCCCTCCGCCTCCTTCTCGACGCGCAGGCGCAGACGGTGCATGCGCTCAATCTCGTCCGGCGTGTACAGATTCTCCACGATGATGAAACCCTGCCTGCGATACAACTGCGCCTGATCCGGGGTGATCGTGCGCGGGGGGTCCAGGTTGAAGATCGACTCTTTTGTGGCGTCATCTTTCATGGCGTTGTCATTCTAAATCACTCTGCGTGATTATGCCACACTTACCGGTGAGCACCCGCGGAGGTTGGTCCCGCGTGATTGTCCACGCTTGATTCGCTCGTGCCATCACGCACGATGATTTACCTGCCAAATTGAACAGAAGGAGTCGCGGACAGCCATGGAGTCGGTCGCCACGGCTTGGAGAGAAGGACGTTTGCCCGACCAGGTGTCTGTGATGTAAATACAAGTAATTTCATATACTTAAGTCAATTTGGTGGTTGTCGTTGTGCCATTCGTGTGCTGCAGATGTCGCAGAAGACAATTCCCATGAAGTTGTTTCGTTCCATGCCTTCCCAACTAAGCTAAATCGCCGTGCGTGATGGCACGAGCGAGCAGGATCTGTGAGTCTATGTGGTCGGATACCGAGTGTGCGTCTGAGGACTGTGGCGTAATCACGCACGGTGATTTAGATCATTCCAATCCCAGCAGCCCCAGGGCATCGCGGTGGATGATGCTTTCGATCTCGTCCTCCGGGACGCGCGGCATTCCGGTGCCTTCGGCGAAACGGTTCACGCCGCGCAGGGCTTCGATCGTCTGCTCGATCGTGCAGACCGGAAAGTCGCTGCCGAACAGCAATTTGTGCATGACACTGTTCTCGCTGCATTCGGCCAGGGCCTGGTAGCCCCACCAGGGGCGAAACGCAACGCCGCCG
>CAUZBA010000420.1:0-3211 GCA_963577635.1 Phycisphaerae bacterium | reverse complement strand
GCGAAATACCCACGTGTCGCACTGATCCGTCACCTCGTCGATGCCGGATTCGACATTCAGAGCGGGGCAGTGGTGCTCCAGTTCGCCGAACCCGCCGAGTGCTCCGTCGTCGACGTAGACCTGAACCGCGTATCCCCGGGCGTCGGGTTGCGAACAGGGAACATCGGTGTAGAGGGCATCCGGGTCCAGGGCGAATCTCCGCACGATCAGGTCCGAGTGATCCGAGTGATCTTCGCGACAGGTGAATGCTCCCCGGGAGGCGGCCGCGGCGATCCCGATCTTGGAACTGACGGGATTGCTCACGCGACACCGCACGCCCGTTTCATCGACGTCGTGCACCGGGTCGCCGAAAAACGTCATTGGAGTGGTTCGGCCCTTCGTCATCGCGGTGATCATCCCTCCGCCACGGACCTGCAACAGACGCCAGATGGCCGGGTGGATCCCGGGTTGAAGATGACCAACGTGCCGCAGCGTCGTACGCGTGTGGTATCCCGCTGCCAGCACGTCGCGCCCGGGTTCGACCGGCGCGCCCGCCAGGTGCGACACGGTCACCGCCCATTCGAGATGCACGTCCTGCGCGGCGCGCATGAACGTGACCGTTGCGGCGTTGCCGAACGTGACCCGGTCGTCGGCCTGGCTGACGATTTCATACGCTCCCGGATCCACTGCGGCGGGCACGCTGTAGCTTTCCATCATCCGCTGCGGATCCGCGACATGGGTTTCGATCTCGGGCGAGATCCAGATGCGATCGCCCCCATGATTCAGCCATCCGGTGCCGGAAAGCAGATCCTCCGCGGTCGCAGCTTCTTCGAACGCGGGATTCAGCCAGAGCGCGTTTTCGCCACCGCCGGGACCGACCGCGAGCACGCGACCGCAGAAGGGCGCCACGAGGATTTCATCGGCCAGCATCACGGTCGGCCGGCCAACGCTGCGCAAGGTATCGGCCAGTTGGGCGGGACGGATCATCTGGCCAGATGTTGGCCAGGTTCTCGATTGGACTTCAGGGCCTCGCCTTCGGTCGGTGGGTTAACGACCAGCGGTTTGACGTTGTCACCCGCTGCGTCTTTCCACCATCTTGGGGGCTTGAAATCGTGCTTCCCAAAAGTCAGTGAGTAAGTCTGCCTCACCTCCTGCGGTAGCTGGCCAAAATTGAGCAGGTACCAGCCGAGCAGCAGCGGTCGATGACGATCCGTCTGGTTGGCCCGCGCACCGTGCAGTAATCGGGAATCCGCGATCGCCAGCGAACCGGCCTTGACCGGCACGTTTACGGCACCCGGCACGTCTTCGAGCATCCAGTGGTCTTCCGGCAGGGAATTGCCCACGTCCCCGTGGTTCAGCAGCCGGTCATGGATCTCATGACGCCGGCGGTTCGTCCCTGGAATCACGCGCAGGCAGCCGAAGTCCTCGCTGGTGTCCTCGAGGTAATAGGAAAGGAACACCTGCGTCGGGGTCGGCTCGGCACTGACCGGGTGATCCCACAGAAACCAATCCTGGTGCCACCAGAGCGCCTTGCTGTGGGGTGGCTTGTTGATCAGAAAGAACGACATCCAGCGAACGTCGGTGAAACCCATGGCCTCCAGAAGCTGAAACGATTGCGGCCAGGCGATCAGATCGGCGAAGACCGGATTCTCGAACTCACAATGGATCAGTGAGCCGAAGTTGTCCTCATTCGACAACTCCTTGGTCGCCAGCGAATCGCGAACCGCCTGGCGCAGGCGATCCAGCATGGCGGTGCCCAGGATGTCGTCGGCGACGCAATAGCCGTCGTTGATCAGATTGCTTCGCAGAAGCGCGGGGTCTTCCATTTTCATGGGTCATCTCCAGAACAGGGTTCGGGGCATGATATGCCGACGACGTTCTCGATGTAAAGGCCTCAATGTCCCGAAGCTCGCGGCCGCGTGGGCGAGCGGTCCCAGCCACCGACCGCATGCTCCGGAGCCCGGCTCGTCCGCGCATCGATGGGGCTCGACCAGGCCTGGTGGCCATCGGTCTGCACGAGCCGGATCCAGCAGGGGGAAGCGACGGAGCGACGAAGGGGAAGGCATCGCATGTGTGGCACGAGATGGCTTGGAATGATCAAGCCGCGGGTCATTGACGCATTGCGGCGCGGATGCGGTCACGGTCGTGGAATTGAAACGAACTTGTCTGAACCTGCAGATGCGCTGCGACTGCCGCCTCGCGTGCGGCTTGTTCGATGAGCTCGTGCGCGAAAGTGCCAGATTTCATCGCGTCAAGTTCCACCTCGTCCAGGAGGCAGCTCAAAAACGCCGACGCGAACGATTCGCCGGCGCGGTTCGTGTCGACCGGCGGCTCGCCAGGTCGAAACGCCGGCACGTGCAGTGACGTCGATTGACCGGCCTGGTTGTGGAAGTAGACGGTCGCTCCCTTGGTACCGGCCGTCACCGTAATCAACGCGACGCGATTCCGAACCCACGAGTCAGCGTCGAGTCCCTGCCATTCCTCCTCGTTACAGCACAGGTAGTCGATCTGATCCGCGACCGGTCCCAGCACGGAGTTTGCAGAGTCGATGTTTCGCCAGGTGGGGGCGAACACGACGTAACCGGCGGCGCCTGGCGCGCTCAGGAGTTCCGCGGTCAGTCGATTGTGAAGACCCGCAATCACCAGCACGTTGGTTTGATCGATCGCGTTTTTCAGTTCGGCGTTGCAGTTCAACATGCTTCCAACTTGGCGGCGGCCGATGGGCAGCTTGTCCCCGTGCGGACCGCTGCTGACCAGCACCGTGGTGTCGGTGTCGACGCCCGAAAACAGTTGTGGCGTGAGGCCGACGTCAGCCTCACGCAGGCACTCGATCAGCTTCCGACCCGCGGCGTCCGGCTGACGCGAATGGTTCGCGCCCAGCGCGGCGACCGCATGAGACTTCAGCGCCGCGGCGAATCCGGAACCCATCCCACCGGGCAATTGGCGATGCGCCGTCAAGCCGACACGTTGGTGCCATGCCTCGTCGGCCACCAATGGTTGGTCGACGAAAATCGTCCCGGTAACCGGAAGTGTTGCGGCGCTCGTGTTGACGATCTCGATCGTTTCCCCGGCATCGTTGCGTACGACCAGGCGGTCCGACGGCTCGCTGATCCTGGCGACTTCGTAGACGCTGTGATCCAGGCCGCCGCGACCCGCAGGGTCGTCCGCGTCGGTTTCCGCGGTTGGCCGCCGCGGTGTCAGCGGACGATCAACTTCCAGGACGAGATCAAGA
>CAUZBA010000419.1:0-3221 GCA_963577635.1 Phycisphaerae bacterium | reverse complement strand
TGAGTTGTCCGGCAGCTTGAAGAAGGTGGCCAGCAGGTCGGTGTCTTTAAGACCCACGCCGCGAGAGAACTCCGCGTCCTTGATGACCGTCTCCAGCGCAATCTCCAGACCGAGCGTTTCGTGATAGAAACGCTTTGTTTTCTCCATGTCCGAGACGATCAGATTGATGTGATGGACGGATTTCAACATGCTTGATGCCCTCTGCTAGGAACGGTTAAACAGACTTGCCATGGCAAGCCAGGCGCAAACCTGCGGTGGAAAGTTCAACCTTGGCGATATGCCATCGCCCCAGGTTGGTGATGAACAGCGTTTTGAAATCCGGCCCACCGAAAGCGATATTCGTGCAGTTGGACATCATGTGGCAGGTGATGTCCTCGGCCAGGATCGAGGTTCGCCGGTGCGGGTCAATCTTGTAGATCCGCGACGGCGCGTAGCAGGAGCAATAGAGGTTGCCCTCGACGTCGAACGCGACGCCATCGGGCACGTCGCAGACGTCGTCCACATAAAGCTCACGTTTCCCGGCCGAGCCGTCCGGGTTGATCGGGTAACGACAGACCCCGGGCAGAAACGTCTCGACGACGTATAAGTGCGACTCGTCGGCATCCAATGTCATCCCGTTGGCAAAACTCAGTTCAGATCCCGCCCATAACCGTCCGCGGCCGTCGGCATCAAAGGCGAAGACCCGACCATTGGTCTTTCCGAAATCACCGGATTCGGACACGTACAACGTGCCGTTAGACACGAAGACGGGATAATTAGGAATCTTGAATTGCCAGTCGCCGACCTTCTCGGCAAGTGTAGCGATCGCCAGCGTCTTCATGTCCATTCGAAGAACGGCATGTTTCTTCGGATCGCACAGGGCCATCCAGGATCCGTCCGGACTGAATGCCATTCCCAGAACGAAGCCGCCCGTATTGGCCACCTCCTCGGGCTGACCGCTCTTTGGATCGATCCGGTAGACCTGGCCTGCCTCTCCACCTGCCCACACGATCCCATCCGGTGCCACGACGACGCCCTCGGAATGATCGAGCCCTTCGACGTAAACGCTGACCTTCTCCAATTCGATTTCAGCTTTACCACTTGTGACGGCAGTGCTCATTCGACGAGTCACCTCAACTGCGAACGGGAGTGAGCGAAGGGAATGACAGGTAATTCGGTCTTACACGGTTACACGGTGCGGCCGACGTTAAGCGTGTGGGCCCGCCTTGTCAAGAGGTTGACTCGTTGCAGGATGCCAGCTTAACCTACGCTGGATGATCACACTGTCCGACACCGAATGCGATCTCCGCAGCGCAGACCTGCTGTTCCATGTCAGAAAGCGATAGACGACGCGTCGGCGAATCTTCGTTCAACAATCCATGCGATCGCGCGAATCGCGACCTGTTAAGCCCCGCGCTCGCGATCGTGATCTTCCTGGTTTATGCGGCCGGGGCGTGCCGCACGATCTACGTCGGCGACAGCGGCGAGCTTGCGGCCGCGGCGCATACCCTGGGCATCCCCCATCCCAGTGGTTACCCGCTGTATGTGCTTCTTGGGAAACTTTGGACGCTCGCCCTGCCCGTCGGCTCGGTCGCCTTTCGCTTGAGCCTGTTCAGCGCAGCCGCGGCCGCGCTTGCGGTGGGACTGCTGGCAAGGCTCGCTCGACGTGGTGGCCTGCACCCGCTGGCCGTGGCGACCGGCGCGCTGTTGATCGCCTTTTCACCCAGCTTCTGGTCGCAGGCCAACATCCAGCGCGTCTACACGCTCAACGCGCTGTTCGTCGCGGCGGCAACGGCGGTCGCTTTCGATTGGCGTCGCGAACCAAGGCACACCCGGCTGGCGCTGGCGTTCTTCCTGTGCGGCCTGGGAGCATCGAATCACACCTTCATGGCCGTCTATGCGCTGGCTCTAGGTTTATTCGTGCTCGTGTCGCAACGTGGGTGGCGTCAGTGGCAAAGATCGCTGTCGGCGCTCGGTGTCTCGGTGATGAGCTTCGCGTTCGGCCTCCTGCCGTACGCGTTTCTTCCCCTGCGTTCACGGGCGGATCCGGTGCTGGATTGGGGAAACCCGGAAAGCTGGCCTAACTTTTTGGACGTCGTCTTCCGCAAAGGCTTCTGGTATCGCACCTGGCTGCAAGGTTGGGCGGACGTTCCCGTGATCCTGCTGGATTACGTTCAGAGCCTTTTCCTTGAGTTCTACGGGATCGCAGCGCTTCTCGCGGTGGTTGGCGTCGCCGTCGGATGGAAGCGGCGCTGGCCTCTTTCGTTGCCACTGCTCGTGATGGCGGCGAACGTGACCACGCTCGCACTGCACGGCTCTCGCAATGACTTGTTCGTCTGGCACCGCTATTACATTCCGTCGTACATCATGGTCGGCCTGTTCGCCGCCATCGGATGCCAGACGCTTCTCGAGAAACTGCCTGGCCGAGTGCGTCCCGTCGTTCTGCTTCTGCCGCTTCTGGCTTGTGGTCTCGGCTGGCGCGATTTCGACCGCAGTCGCTACCGCCTGGCCGAAGACTACGGCCGCACCCTGTTGGAGTCGCTGCCCCCCTACGCCCACCTGGGCTCGCGAGATGACAACGTCCTGTTCGTGCTCACCTATCTGCACATGGTCGAGGGCGTTCGTCCGGACGTGGAACTCATTCTCCAGGGCATGGACACGGCGCTTCCCGATCTGGCGTTGAATCTCGATCGTAATCTTCTGTTCACGACGCACCACGCCAACTGGCCGAACGATCAGATCAAACTGGTGCCGGTCGGCCTCGCCTTCCAATGGTTGTACGCGGATCGGCCCGCACCGGAACCGGTCGTGACTCGCTCCGCGCTCGACGGTGAGCACGACACGCGCGTGCCGAAGGATTTTCTGAGTCAGAACCTCCTTGGCTACTTTCATTTCATGCTCGGCGTCACGCACGAGCAGCGGGACTGGCGGCGAGCGTCGCATGAGTTCGAGCAGGCCGCGGCGGCGGCTCCGCATCACGATGTGCTCTTCTACAATCTCGGAATCACCTATGCGCGCAACGGCCTGTTCGCCGAGGCGCTCGACGCTTTCGAGCGGTCACACGACATCAACCCCCGCCCCATGATCGGACACAAGCGTTCGTTCGCTGTTGATCTGATGGGCGAAATGCGCAGTGCCATCCGCGAACTGAAACCGCTGGAGCGGGAGCTGTCGCAGAAGCTGGCCGGCCAGAACCTCGGGCCCTACTCTCCACTATTTCACGAGCGCATGGCCGACCTGCT
>CAUZBA010000418.1:0-3226 GCA_963577635.1 Phycisphaerae bacterium | reverse complement strand
GTCGTGACGGGGGCTGAAGACCGGAGGCTGTAGGCTTTAGGCTGAAGACCGAAGTCGCAGCGTAGCGGAGACCCGCCGTGGCGGGACCGAAGACTTTAGATTCTTCCGCTGTAACTCCTCTGCTCCGTGACGAGAAGTCTGGGAGAGTTCAGAGTTCAGGATTGCAAAGGCAAGATAACCCATCGCGATTGGATCGGATCTTCCCTGAACTCTGAACTCCTGAACTCTTGCGGGCCCCGCCCGCGTTAGATTCTTCCGTCGTCACTTCTGCGCACGGTGCGCAGAAGTTGGACTATGGACCATGGACCTCAGAGGTCGGCAAGGGGGTTTGCGCCACTGTCTCTTGCTTGTAGGCCGGCCGGAAGCGTCGGTGCATGGTGGCGAGCGGACACACGTCGGTTATTCCCCTCGCCGGGCCTCGGCCCACGCAATTCAAAGACCTGCACCGCTTGTTGGGGTTCGAAGACCATGGTCCATAGTCCATGGTCCGGATTGCGGCTGTGCCGCGTTAGGCCGTAGGCTGACGACCTAAGACTCTCTGCGCCGAAGTCTGTGACTCGTGACCCGTTACCCGTTACCCGTTGCCCTCCTCCCCCATGCCCTCCCGCCCCCGCATCCTGGTGATCTGCACCGCCAACCGCTGCCGCTCGCAGATGGCCGAGGGCTGGCTGCGCCATTTCGGCGGCAGACGCATCGAGGTGGCCAGCGCCGGCACCGAACCCGGGGGCGTGCATCCTCTGGCAATCCGCGTGATGGCTGAGTGCGGCGTGGACATCAGCGCTCACCACAGCACGCATCTGCGCGAAGTTGCCCACGAGCCGTTCGACCTCGCGGTCACCGTCTGCGACCGGGCGAAGCAAACCTGCCCCGCTTTGCCGCTGGCCCGGAAGGTTGTCCACGTGCCGTTCACCGACCCGGACGATCCGGCGGTAGACGAAGCTCAACTCTTGCCGCTGTTCCGCGATGTGCGCGACCGGATTCGCGACTGGGCATGCGAAGTCGTGGAGGCCCTCAACGCCCCGGCGAGCCCTGCCGGAGAGGCTCTCGAAGGGTCAGAGGCTCCAAGCCAAGATCGCCCCCATAGAGGGTGAACATCGTGGCAAGCTCCGCGACCGAACGCACGCCCATCTTTTCCATGACCTTCTCTCGATGCTTCTCGATCGTGCTGGCGCTGAAGCTGCATTCGTGGGCGATCTGCTTGCTGAGCATGCCCCGGACCACCATGGCCATGATCTGGCGCTCACGGGGCGAGAGCGAGGCAACGCTAACCCTGAACTGTTCGCGTTCCCGCCGGTGTCGGTCCTGCTCGAGGTCCGCATCCAGAGCCTGTTGCACGCGTCGACGCAGCTCGCCGCGAGGCGCGGGCTTTTGGAGAAACGCCAAAGCCCCGGCTTCCATGGCCTGCACGGCCATGGGCACGTCGGCGTGACCGGTCAGAATGATGATCGGCGTCGTTCAGTTTCGTTTCAACAAATCCGCCTGCAGCTCAAGCCAGCTCATTTTCGACATGCGAACGTCGAGCACGATGCACCCGCGAACCTGCTCGTGGTGTGCTTGAAGAAAGGCTTCAGCCGAATCGAGGGTTGCCGTCTTGAATCCCGATTGGTCTAAGAGTGTCGTCAACGACCTGCGCATCTGCGTGTCGTCGTCCACAATGAAGACGGTCTGTTCAATCACGATGGTGGCCCCCGGGTTCGAGAGGCAGCTTGAATGATACGGTCAGGCCGCCCGTGGCGTTCGGCTCGGCCCAGATTCGACCTCCGTGGGCTTCGAGGATCAAGCGACAGATCGGCAGTCCGATGCCGATGCCGTCCTCTTTCGTTGAATAATAGGGTGCGAACAGCTCTTCGACGCTGCGGCCTTCCGGCAGCCCGTGGCCGGTGTCGCTGAGTGCCACCACGACATTGTCGTCCGCACGGCTGTGGATGGTCACGACCCGCTGATCCGCGGGCGTGTCCTGCATGGCGTCAACCGCATTGCGCAGCAGGTTCCGCACCACCAGTTGAAGCTGGACGCGGTCGCCGAGGACATGGATCCCAGGCGGTATGTCGATGCTCGTCCTGACGCGGCCGATAGCCAGTTCGCCGCCCAGAAGCTCGACCACCTGCTCCACCAGCTTTTAAACGACAACGGTTGATTGCTGCCCTCTGGATTTGCTCACCAATTGCCTGAGCCGACTGATGATGCCGCTGGCGCTGTAACTCAGGTCGTTGGCCGCCGTCATGACTTCTGCGACGGCGCCGTGGTCCACGTCCTTCGCATTGAGCATCTGCAGGCCGGCTTCCGTGTAGTTGGCGATCGCAGACAGCGGTTGGTTCAGTTCATGGGCGAGTCCCGAAGACATTTCTCCCAAGGTCGTCAGTCGCGTCACGTGGGGCAGATCCGCCAGCAGTGCGCGAGACTCCTGCTCGGCCTCCTTGCGTTCGGTGACGTCCTGCACGACCGTGCTCACGCCGATGACCGCGCCGCTGCGGTCTTTTGCCGGGTGGTAGCTGACCAGGTAGCTGCGCCTCGGGCCCGGCCCCGGTGGCTGCGGCGCGGTGACTTCGAAGTTCATCTCGGGATCACCGATTTCGATGACGCGGCGATAGATCGGCTCGATCCGGTCGGCGACGTCCGGAAGAATGCTACGCGGGGGTCGGCCGATGTGCTCCTCCACGGAAGCTCCGTTGATCGCGGCCAACTCATCATTGATCCGTACGAAACGCAGCTCGGTGTCCATGAAGCACAGACCAACCGGCGTCGTGCGATAGAGGTGTTCCAGTTCGGCGAACTGCTCCTGGAGACGCCGCTCCCGATCGTCCAGCTCGGCCAGTGCGACGGCGCTGCGGCGGGCGGCGCGGCGATAGCTCAGGTGCAGCAGAAACAGAGCCAGCGGCAGCAGGCCTCCCGAGAGCACCGCCAGCGACAGGCCCCACGGCAGAGCCACAGCGCGAATTTGAGCGTGCAGATTCTCAACCGGAACGTGAGTGACCACCAGGGCGTCCATCGGTTCGTGGTACGCATATCCCGCCAGTTGCAGGTGTCGGCGATAACTCGTGTTGATGCCCGCGTAACTCGACTTACGTCGCAGCAGGTCGCCGGTTGACGACAACCTGGCTCACGTCCTTGCCCACCGTGTCCGGGGCCATTGTGTGCAGGGCGGGTGTTCCGGGCGCCCGGATTACGCACAGGTAACTTCCGGGGACAGGAGGCACCGCGCGACGCCACATCTGCTCGACCGCGT
>CAUZBA010000417.1:0-3230 GCA_963577635.1 Phycisphaerae bacterium | reverse complement strand
GCCTGTACAAGTCGGAGCGGATTCTCACGGGCCCGCAGCGAGCCCACGTCAACGTGCAGGACGGCCGGGACGTCGTGAACCTCTGCGCCAACAACTACCTGGGCCTGGCCAATCATCCACAGGTCGTTGCCGCGGCGCACCGGGCTCTCGACGAGTGGGGGTACGGCCTCTCGTCGGTCCGCTTCATCTGTGGGACGCAACGGATTCACAAGGAACTGGAACAGGCATTGTCACAGTTTCTCTCCACCGAAGACACGATTCTCTATTCCTCCTGCTTTGACGCCAATACCGGCCTCTTCGAGACACTGCTCGGACCGGAAGACGCGGTACTCAGCGATGCGCTGAACCACGCCAGCATCATCGACGGCATTCGCCTCTGCAAGGCCCAGCGCCATCGCTATCAGAACAACGACATGGTGGATCTGGAAGATAAGCTGAAATCGGCGCGGGAAGCGCGTTTCCGACTCATCGCAACCGACGGTGTGTTTTCCATGAACGGCACGATCGCCAACCTGCCGGGAATCTGCGACCTGGCCGATCGGTACGACGCGCTGGTGACGGTCGACGATTCGCACGCCGTGGGCTTCATGGGTCCGACCGGGCGCGGCACGCACGAATACCACGGCGTCATGGACCGCGTGGACATCATCACGGGAACGCTCGGCAAGGCCCTTGGCGGTGCGAGCGGCGGTTACACCAGCGGCCACCGGCAGATCATCGAGATGCTGCGCCAGCGGTCGCGGCCGTATCTATTTTCAAATTCGCTGCCGCCGCCGATCGTCGCGACCTCCCTGGCGGCGCTTCGGCTGCTCTCGCAGTCCACGCAGCTGCGCGACAAGCTGGAGGAGAATACGAGGCTGTTCCGCGACGGGATGGCCGAACAGGGTTTCGATATTCCCGCGGGCGACCACCCGATCGTGCCAATCATGCTGGGCGACGCGGTTCTGGCCCGGGACATGGCTGATCGGCTGCTCGAAGAGGGCATCTACGTGATCGGTTTTTCGTATCCGGTGGTGCCAAAGGGGACCGCACGAATTCGCGTTCAGGTCTCCGCGGCGCACAGCGCAGAAGATCTGAAGTCAGCAATCGATGCGTTCTCGCGGGTCCGGGAGGAATTGTCAAAACGATCGTGAGACACGTGGTTATGGTCGCAGCCAACACGCGGTTCACGGATTGCTGTGTGGAATTGGCCAAGAACGGCAACGGAGCGACACGGGGCACAGAGGATTGACGATTGCCTCCGGCCAGTCAGCGGGGGGGGCAAGTGGTGTGGCGATTCGGTTCTGGGCCGGGCGACCGGAGCATCTGGAGCGACCACGTGATTGAAAGGAATAGCCGTGCTTAAGGATGTGGTTCTGGCGGGAGGCGTGCGGACGCCGATTGGGGGATTCTCCGGCGCGCTGGCCGAGGTCCCGGCTCCGGTGCTCGGCAGCGTTGCAATCAAGGCGGCGCTTAAGCGCGGCGGCGTTGCGGCCGATCAGGTCGACGAGGTGATCTTCGGTAACGTCCTCGGCGCCGGGCTGGGCCAGAATGTCGCGCGACAGGCGTCGATCGGAGCCGGATTGTCCAACACCGTCGGGGCGACAACAGTCAACAAGGTGTGCGGTTCGGGGCTCAAGGCCGTGATGCTGGCTGCTCAGGCCATCCAGTGCGGCGACGCCCATGTGATCGTGGCCGGAGGCACGGAGAACATGTCTGCGACGCCGTACCTGCTGCCCAAGGCGCGCAACGGTTACCGGATGGGTCACGGCGAGGTGCTGGACTCGATGATCCGGGACGGCCTTTGGGACGTCTACCACGACACTCACATGGGTACTTGCGGCGACCAGTGTGCCGCCAAGTACGCGATGTCGCGTACCGACCAGGATGATTTTGCCGTCGAGAGCTACCGGCGCGCCCGGGCGGCGCAGAACGGCGCCTTTGCCGACGAGATCGCACCGGTTGAAATCAAGGGACGAAAGGGCGACGTGACCTTGGTCGACAAAGACGAAGAGCCCCAGCGATTCAACGAGCAGAAGCTGCGCAGCCTCCGTCCGGCGTTCGGCAAGGAGGGCACGGTCACGGCCGGAAACGCGTCAAGTATCAATGACGGCGCCGCGGCAGTGGTGGTGCTTTCTGGCGAGAAATCCGCGGAACTGGGCGTGGCTCCACAGGCCCGGATTCTCGGCTCGTCGACGTGGTCTCGAGAACCGGAATGGTTCACCCTGGCGCCGATCGGCGCCGTGGCTGTCCTGATGAAACAGTTGGATCTGAAGGTCGAGGACGTGGATCTGTTCGAGATCAATGAGGCCTTTTCGGCGGTTCCCATGGCCGCGATGCGTGAACTGGGCATCGCCCACGAAAAGTTGAACGTGCACGGTGGCGCGGTTGCACTCGGACATCCCATCGGCGCCAGCGGGGCGCGGACCCTCGTGACGCTTCTTAACGCGATGAAGCACCGCGGCGCGCGGATCGGCATCAACACGCTGTGCATCGGTGGGGGTGAAGCGGTGGCGATGGCCGTCGAGCGTACGGCCGCGAACTGATCAATCATGAACAGATAGGCGGGCGATTCTGTCTCCGGACCGGCGCACCAGACTTGTTTCGCCGACACTAAAAACGCTACGATTGGATTGAAAACGCTCTAATTCGCGTCACGACCTCAGCGCACGAAGGGGTTACCGATCGCAATGCATCGCGATTGGGATTGCCCCGACCCCGCCCGCCGGGCGGTGAAAGTCGTAAGGAATGCGGGCTGGAGTTTACATCGCCGGAACATGCCGTGGCCGAGGTAGAAACACCCCAGAGCAACTGCCGGTTCGCGATCGCCCGGGCCGACATCACCCCGCCGGTCGGCATGTATCACCGCATGTGGGGCGCGGCAACGCACGACCGGTCGATTGGCGTGCACCGTCCGCTGAATGCGAGCGTCATGATGTTCGCCGGCGCCAATGGTGGCGATTCGGCGGATCAGAACCAGATCCTGGTCGCGCTGGATCACTGCCTGATGGGCCGAGAAGAGATCGACCTACTGCTCGATGCAATTGAAGACGCTACATCGGAAAAACGATCTTCGGTGGTCATCACGTTCTCGCACACTCATGCCGCGGGGTTGATGCTGCTCGATCGGCAGACGGAGCCCGGCGGAGAAATGATTCCCGACTACCTGAACCAGCTCGGCGCGACGTTGGCCGGTCTGGTTGCCGACTGCCGTAAATCAATGCAGACCGCGGCGATCGTCTACGGCCACG
>CAUZBA010000416.1:0-3235 GCA_963577635.1 Phycisphaerae bacterium | reverse complement strand
CCAGCCCGCCTTCGGCGAGCAGTCCCAGCATTTTTTCGGAGTCCACCAGGTTCTTGGGGCAGCCCAGGCTGATCAGGGCCACCGTCTCGATCGGGCCCCTGGAGTTGGCGTCCTGGCGCGTCTGCCGCAGTTGTTTTGTGGGCGAGTTCAGGGTCTTTTTCCAGGTGGTGCGGAGTTGGCCGTAAGCGGGCCGGACATCTTAGGCTCTGTCCAAACACTCTGGCCGGCGTCGATCTTGGGCCTCAGACAGGATATATCGTGCAGAGCCCGGCCGGCATCGGTCAGGATTATTCGGCGCCAGGCCCCGGCCAGGCCGCCTCAGCGGGGTTTGATCCCGGTTTTTGGCGGTTGCATTTGGCCGATGGGGGGCAGAACATCCGATGAATGAAAGCAGGCGCTTGATCCTGCGCCACGGATATGCTACAAAATACCAGACCCACCCCGGGCCGGAACGGCTCAGAGGTCACTCGTCTCAAATGGGGGGCGTGCGAACAGCCAGCAACTGAGCCGTAGCTGAAGGTCAGGCCGATGCCCCCTTGGCCAAGGTCCCGTGCGAAGATCCGAGCGTGAGGACCCGGTGACGCCTTGGGGACCGTACCGGCGATGCAGTCGGCGATGGTTCACGCGCCGTCGTCGGTGGAGATTGGCGGGACGGGCCGGACATGCGTGACCAGCGGCTTGAGGCCTCGTCTGAGGCGACTTGTCTGAGGCAACGTAGTGATCGACGCAGGTCCTCCGGAGGTCTTGAGGAGAAGGGCATCCAGGCGATTCTGGCAGGTTCGGGCGGACGTCGCAGGTGTCAGGCCTGACCCTTTGCCGTCCTGCCGGACCCCAAAGACATGAGCGAACCCATCACGGGCATCCTTGAACTGTACGACGGCGGAACGGGCCGATTGCGCCAGTTACGCGACACGCTGCTGGTGTCGCCGCGCGATCCCGTGATTCGGCCCGAACTGATCGAAAAGTTCCGGTTGCGCGCCGGCGCCGAGTTGACGGTGCGCCTCGGCCAGAACTTCGGCGGTCATAACGGCCAGCAGCACACAGCGCAGGGCGGCGGCAGGAACAAGAAAAAGAAGAAGAAGAAATCGAAGCCGACCATCAAGCTCATCGACCCTCACGCCCGCTACGTCAAGCAGGTGGTGGCCATCGAGCAGCGTGAGCCCCATGACTACCTCAAGGTGCTTGAAACGCGCCGCTACGAAGACCTGACGACCATCGACCCAACGCCGCGACTGACGGTTGAGTACCCGGGATGTCCAGCGGCGTGTCGCTTCATCGATCTGTTCTGCCCCATCGGTTATGGCCAGCGGGGCATGATTGTCTCGCCGCCGAAGGCAGGCAAGACGACGCTCCTGCAGAACATCGCGGTGGGGATCAGCAAGAATCACCCTGACGTGGAGGTCACCGCTCTGCTCGTGGATGAGCGACCGGAAGAGGTGACCGACTTTCGTCGCAACGTGCCCTGTGAGGTTCTCGCTTCATCGAACGACCACCCCGCCGAGAAGCACGTGTTCCTCTCGATGATGGCCATCGATCGTGCCAAGCGGAAGGCGGAGATGGGCAAGGACGTCGCCATCGTCCTCGACTCTCTGACGCGCGTGGGGCGGTCTTTCAACACCGCGCCAGGCTTGGTGAACACGGGCCGCACGCTCAGCGGTGGGCTCGACGCGGGGGCCTTGGCCATTCCCAAGCAGTTGTTCGGCGCCGCGCGGCGCTTTGAAGAGGGTGGTTCGCTGACCATCATCGCCACGGCCCTGGTGGACACCGGCAGTCGGGGCGATCAGGTCATCTTCGAGGAGTTCAAGGGCACGGGGAACATGGAGTTGATCCTCGACCGCAAGATCGCCGAGCGGCGCATCTTCCCTGCGATCGATCTGGCGGCCAGCGGCACGCGCAAGGAGCACCTGCTGCTCAGCGAGGCCGAGTTGGCGACCATGTCCGCCCTGCGCCGCCGCCTGATGAACATGCAGCCGGTCATGCAGGTGGAGCAGTTGCTCAAGGCCCTCGATCGCTTCAAGACCAACGATGAACTGGTGGGGGCGTCGCGGTCGCCGGCGGTGACGTGACGGCACTTAGCCCGCATTTCTCACCAGCTTTACCGCCCAACGGGCGGTTTCTTCCTCTGGCTTCGTCCTCCGTCCGATCCGTCCTCGACGTAGTATTCAGCCGGTGCGGATGAACGCCATGACGGCGATCACTGAGAGAAGTGCCAGACCGCCGAGCCCCGCACCGGGAACGGGCACCACGACGACGTACGCGGCGCCGGAGGAGGTGATGCCCGCCCGCGTGCTCAATGGGCTGCCGATGACGGCCAGGTCGCCGCTGAGGCCGAGCATGCTGCCGAATCGATCGCTTGCCGCTGCGTCGTTGGCGGTGACCTTCAAGAGCTCATCCCCGGTACCCACGTTGAAGACATAGGCTGAGCCCGAGCTGGCGCCACCGTCATCGTCGAGAATGCTGCCGACGAGGGCCCTGAAGCCGCTGACCGCGACGGATGCTCCGAACTGGTCGCCACTCGCGGCGTCTGCGGCGGTGAGCTTGTGCATCTGATTCCCCGTCGTCGAGTTGAAGACGTAGGCCGAGCCGGAAAAACTGCCGTCGTCGTCGTCACCCCTGCTTCCGACAACTGCCATCCCATCGCCGATCGCCACCGATCCGCCGAACTGGTCGCCTCCCGCGGCGTCGCCGGCCGTGAGCTTCATGAGTTGGTTGCCCGTCGTTACTCGAACATGTACGCAGAGCCCGAAGATGTGCCCGCGTCGTCGTCGAAAGGGCTGCCGACGATTGCGATGCCGCTGGTGATCGAGACCGAGGTGCCGAACCGGTCGGCTGCCATGTCGTCGTCGGCCGCAAGCTTCGTGAGCTGGTCGCCCGTCGTCACGTCAAAGAGGTACGCAGATCCGGAAGCGCTGCCCCCGCCGTCGTCGGATCTGCTGCCGACGATGGCCCTGTTGCCGCTGATGCTGACGGAGAATCCGAACTCGTCGCTGGCCGCTGGGTCGTCCACCATGAGACTGAAAATTTCGTTGCCCGTGGTCACGTCGAAAAGATAGGCCGCCCCCATCCCCCCCGCCGGAGGCACCGATGATCGCGATGTTGCCGTCGATGGCCACGGCCGCTCCGAAAAGTGCGTTGGTCGTCGCGTCGCTTGCGGTGAGTTTGAAAAGCTCGATGTCCGTCTTGACGTCGTACAGGTAAGCAGACCCCGAGTCGTTGCCGTCATCGTCGTCCCTGT
>CAUZBA010000415.1:0-3244 GCA_963577635.1 Phycisphaerae bacterium | reverse complement strand
TCGTATCGATCGAGTCAAAGGGTCCATTGAAGATGCGATGCGCGATCGTGACGTTCCCAAGGCTCGAGAATTCGTCAATGTTTTGGTGTCTGAACAACTGGCGAAAGCAGGTCCTATGTTTGCCTGTAAGTCGCTCTGCGATCTGGCGAAACGTGCGCAGGATATCGGTCTGCGCGAATTGCAGTTGGAGTTCACGTCGCGCGCGGTCGAGTTGAAGAATGACGACGGCTGGAGTTGGCAACAACACGGCAAAGCGCTGCTGGACAACGGACGGCTTCCGAACGCCCTTGCCGCCTACGAACAGGCGATAATCTTCTCCAAGTCCGCGGCTGCCTACAACGGCCGTGCGGAGACGTTGCGGTCGCTGAACCGGCCGCATGAAGCCCTGGAAGCCTATGAAGCCGTGATCGCCGCGCATCCGGAAGATGTGGTGGCCAAGAACGGTTGCGCCTGCGTGTTGATCGACATGCGTCGATTCGGAGATGCGATGAAGACGCTACCTGACGAGGATGCCGGCATCACTATGAATTGGATTGGATTCCATATTCGTGGGATGTGCATATTGAAACAGGGTCATGTAAGTGACGCGAGCGAGGGCTTGCAAGTTGGCGTCAAACGATGTCCCGGGCCTAAGTCGCGTGACTATGTCGCCTCTGCCTTGGCGATCGCGAACCTGCGGCAAGGCGAGAATGAAATCGCTAGCCGCGTGTTAGGCGAAATGGACAAGCAACACGCAGATGAATCGAATCGGCATGAACTCGTGTGTCCCTCCGGCCCGATCCTGGTTCGAATGCACGTGTGGGGTGTTTGCGGACTCGAGAAAGAAGCGACCCAAGCATACGAGCGGCTGCCCGCGACACTGCCACAACACGAACAGGACACAAAGAAAGAATTGGCACACCGCCACATTCATCACCTGCCACCCACGACATCCGACGATTGGGGCATCGATCGGCTATCTGAATGCCTGCTGGCCGCTTGATCGCTTCCGCGGAGGTCCAATGTGACCTCCTGTCACCATCTCTCTATCGTGTCCAATGAGTCACATCGGTCACCATCCCCAATCTTCCAATCTTCCATACTTCCAACTTGTCGTCACCGTGCGCAGAAATGACACCGAAAGATTCCAAACGCAACTCATCCACCCATTCACGCACTCACCTACTCACTGACTCACAGGCTCAGTGACTGCGCGCCTTCGGGCGTTGGGCCTCACTGTCGCGACCATTCGGCGCGATGGCCGCAATCACGCGTTCGTCGCCGGGCATCCGAAAAGTATGGCTCTGCCCGTGGAGACTCACTGTCGAACATCCGGAAGATTGTAGGGGTGAGACGGGATCGAGGATGGGCCGCTCGCGCGATCGCGGTTGGTGAGAAGGTGCTGGCCGGTTACAGCGATTGCCGCGCCGGCGACGTGTGACTTAGAATCGTCCCTCGTAACTTCTGCGCATCCCGAGGTACATCGGTGCCAAGAAGTCCGGGAGAGTTCGGCCTGAACGTACGAGCGGTCGGAACCTGAACTGTGAACTCTGATATCCCGACCTGCGTCGGGAAACTCTTGCGGGCGCAGCCCGCGTCAGGAGTGAGCCCATGCCTATGAATCACACAATCGTTCTGATCCCCGGTGACGGCATCGGCCCGGAGGTGGCCCGGGCCGTGGTCAAGGTCCTCGATGCGGCCGGGGCGGCGCTTCGGTTCATCGAGCACCACGCCGGCCAGGCGGCGCTTGACTTGGGCCATGACGTGATGCCGCCTGCCACGCTGGATGCGATTCGGGAACATGGCGTGGCCCTCAAGGGGCCCTGCACGACGCCGGTGGGCCGCGGCTTCACCTCCGTGAACGTTCAGCTTCGCAAGGCACTCGACGTCTACGCCGCGATCCGACCGGTGCGGAGCATCGAGGGCGTTCCCACGCGGTACACGGACGTGGATCTGGTCATTTTCAGGGAGAACACCGAGGGGCTCTACAGCGGCGTCGAAAACGAGATCGTGCCGGGCGTGGTGACGAGCCTCAAGATCGTCACGGATAAGGGTTCCACGCGCATCGCCCGCAGCGCTATGCAGTATGCCCGGGAGCGCGGTCGGAAAAAGGTCACCGTCTTTCACAAGGCGAACATCATGAAGCTGTCCGACGGGCGGTTTCTCGAAGCCTCCCGACGGGTGCATGAAGATTACGCAGACATCGAATACGAAGAACTCATCATCGACGCCGCCTGCATGAAGCTCGTCCAGGATCCGACGCAGTTCGACATGCTGCTGATGGAGAACTTCTACGGCGATGTCGTGAGCGACCTGACGGCGGGCCTGGTGGGGGGGCTCGGCGTCGTGCCCGGTGCGAACGTCGGCGAGGGGCATGCGGTCTTCGAAGCGGTGCACGGCTCGGCGCCCGATCTGGCCGGCAAGGGCGTGGCCAACCCGTTGGCACTGCTCATGTCCGCCGTCATGATGCTCAACCATCTGCACGACACGCGCGGCGATGAGCGCGCGCGAGGTGTGGCGGGGCGCATCAAGACGGCGTACAACGCCGCGCTGTCGAAAGGCGCAAAAACCGGCGACCTCGGCGGCCGCCTCACGACGGACCAATTCGCCGACGCGGTGATCGAGTGCCTCTGATGCTTATCAGAACAGGAGCTGGTATTGCAAGCGCACCACCGTCTGGTCGTCGTGACCCTCGGAGTCGGTCAGCAGTCCGAGGCTGTCGCTGAGGCCCTTGAGGCCGCCCGTGCCGCCGATCAGCGGGTCGAGGGCGTAGACGACGTCGGCGGTGAACTTCGCCGCGTGCTTGTGGTGGTACCAGTTCAAGCCGAAGGTCACCAGGTCGAACGAGCTTTCTGCCGGGGCGGATGCGGTTGTCACGTCCACGCCGTCCAGGTCTATGTGCTCGTAGCGGGCGAAAGGTTCGATGCTGCCGCGACTCAGCGGGATGTTGTAGCCGCCCTGCACCAGCACGCCCCAGGGCGTAAAGTTGTTGCGGGAGGGGCCACCCGTGACCTCTTCGAAGTCGGTGTGGGCCATCACGAACGCGGTGTAGAAGTTCAGCCCGTTGTACTCCATCGACCCGTCCACCGTCCACAACAGCAGGGCGTCGTTGGGCGTTGCGTCGCCGGTCTCATCCACCTCGTAGTGAATCGCGGCGCCGAAGGTTGCGAAAAGGTCCTCGCCGGGAAAGCTGGTGAAATCCTTGTACTGCTTCCAGCTTCCGGCCAGCAGATAGTCGATGCGTCCGGTCACAGCGTAATCCACG
>CAUZBA010000414.1:0-3257 GCA_963577635.1 Phycisphaerae bacterium | reverse complement strand
GGATTTCTTCAACAAATGGTGGGCGCTGAGGGCCGGCACCGTGGTCTGGCGCGGTTTCGTGCCGTTTCCGGCGATGCGGGTTGATTTCTGGAACACCAACATCCTCGACACCTTCCATGTGCTGCACGATTCGACCGACCTGCCCAGCCTTCTCGCCCAATGCCTGCTGACGGTCGCCGTTCTTCTCGGATCGTTCATCCTGTTTCGAAAACGCCCCGAGTCGCTAGCGATGTTTTTCATCGTCACTGGCCTGTGCATGATTCTGTTCTTCTTTCGAAAGCTGGGCTACGTTCGCCACCACGGGCACGTGTTCCTCGCATGGGTTGCCGCACTTTGGCTGTTGTGGAGCCAAAGCCCCGCCCGGACAGACGGCGATCGTCGGCACGGTTTTATCTTCAATCGCTTGTCGCCCTGGGTGACGTGCCTCTTTGTGATCCACGTCGGCGCGGCCGCGTACGCGGCAGTGATCGACTACAGGTATCCCTTTTCCAGGTCCGGAGAGACTGCGAACTGGATTCGCAGCGTAGGCATGCAGGATGACATCGTGATGGCCCCCGCGGTGATCGCGTCGCATCTGGATCGCGATGTATTCATGTACGACCAGGGAGCATTCGGGACTTATCGCATTTGGAAGCTTCCCTATCCCGAGCACAATCCAAAGAAGCTGATCAGAGATGCCGAGCGATTCTGCAGGACGCGCGGCAAACCCGTGCTGATTGTGACCCATGTGGCCATCGAGGCGGACGATGTCGACGGGAAGCTGACTCGCATCAAGGAGATCAGGGGAAGCGTGATCGTCGAAGACGAGGCTTTCTACCTGTACACACTGCGAGATCCACCACACATGGCAACCGATGGACCCGCGGATGATCAACAATCGGTAGCCGACGAACCGCAGCGACAGAACCAGCCCCGGACCAGCGCGGCATTCTGACTGTAAACCCGCCTTGTTAGATTCCTCTTCAATTCGTCTTACCGTGGTCATCGCGGCGATCTGGGGTTGTTGCCCACCGGCCCCGGCGGATGCCGTGGCTGCCAAGGCGCACGCCGCCCAGACCACCATGGGCATGAATCTTTCGAGCGTCACGGACTGGAATCGCGAATGGGTGTTCGTCGATGTTTTCAAACACAGCCGCGAGTGGATCCCCCAGATCGCCGGTCAATCACAGCCCTGGAGTACGCAGGAGTCGCTACAACTCACGGACAAGGGCTGGCCCCTTCTGAAATCGGGCCAGGCGGCAGCCACCCTGATGTGCCGCAACATGGACGGGCACTATCCCGGCGGTGCCTACACGCTGACGTTTGAAGGCAACGGCGACATCTTCGTCGGGATGGACGCCCGGAACGTCGTTCGCGTCGGGTTCAATCGGTACCGTCTCGACGTCGTGCCCGGCGACAGCGGAATCTACCTGCGTATCGACCGGTCTGATCCGCAGAACCCGGTACGCGATATTCACGTGTGGATGCCGAAATTCGAAGGGGCCGAGTCGCCGTTTCATCCCCTGTTCCTTGAGAGATTGAAACCTTTCAAGGTAATCCGATTCATGGACTGGCAACGCACGAACAACAGCACACTGACCCATTGGGCCGATCGGGCAAAGCCCGACGACGTTTGCCAGAGCAGCGACAAGGGTGTCGCGGTCGAGCACATGATCGCGCTTTGTAACGAATTGGGGGCCGATCCCTGGTTCTGCATGCCGCACCTGGCGGACGACGATTTCGTCCGCAGCTTTGCTTTGATCGTGAAGCGAAATTTGGAGCCCGATCGAAAGGTGTACGTCGAGTGGTCCAATGAAGCCTGGAACAGCCTGTTCGCTCAAGGTCGCTGGGTCCACGATCGCTCGGTTGCCCAGAGCATGGCGAGTCCGCAGATCACCGCCGAGGAATCCCGTCGAGACTGGCGGATCTGGCACGAGGTGTTCGGCGCCGAGCGAAACCGCATCGTCCGCGTTGCCGCGGGACATCTGAACAACCCGTGGGTGACCGAGGTGATGCTGGACCACTTGAACGGTGAATTCGACGCGGTCGCATGCGCCCCCTACTTCGGTGCCGGCGGCAACCTCGATGTCCAGACCACCGCGGAGCAGCTTCTGACCGTAGCGTCACGGAACATTGACCAGTGGGTCCTTCCTCGTGTCGCCAAACACCGCGCCCTGGCGGATCGCTGGGAACGGAAGCTGAGTCGCCGCATTCTGCTTCTGGGCTATGAGGCCGGACAGGCGGTGATGCCGATCGAGGGATTCATGGGCGGTCGCCGCAAATTTGTTCCCTGGAAGCAGGTCGCGTGGGATTGCCAGACCCATCCGATGATGTACGACCTCTACAAGCAGTTACTGCGCGGTTGCGTCGCCGAGGGGATCGACATGTTTGTCGCCTTCAACTACGTCGGCAGACAGGATAAGTGGGGATCGTGGGGACATCTGCGCTTTCAGAACGAATCACTCGATTCGGCGCCAAAGTTCCGGGCCCTGGTGGACGGCATGTCCGTCGGAACAGCGCACACGCCGGGCGCCAACTGATCCGACGCCCTCGAAGCGTAAGAGCACACTGACCTCGTCATGACCACGACACATACAGGCACACGGGCCCCGTCGCTGGATCGTGCGAACGATTCGAGCGCAAAGTCTCTGAAGGCTTTGGCGATACGTGGTTCACTCTGGACCGTCATAGGTTTCGTCGGCACCCAGACGTTACGGATGGGCAACACCGTCGTCCTCGCGTGGGTGCTTGGACCGGCAGTCCTTGGATTGATGTCCATCGTGCGCGTGCTCACCACGGGACTCGAAATGTGCTCCGATCTGGGGATTGGCCCCAGCATCATTCAGAACAGAAGAGGAGACGACCCCGCCTTTCTGAACACGGCCTGGACAATCCAGGTCATTCGTGGAGCCATTCTCTGGGGCGCCTGCCTGTTGGTGGCCATTCCACTCGGCTTTGTCTACGACGAACCGCAGTTGTTCTTGTTGATCCCGGTCGTTGGCTTCAGCATGGTGATCAGCGGTTTCAACTCGACGTCGATGTTCACCCTGAACCGACGAATGGCGATAGGAAAGCTCAAAGTGATCGATATGGCGGTGCAGTTCGTGACCGTGGGCACGATGATAGGTGCGGCTTACCTGACCCATAGCATCTGGGGCATCGTCGCGGGATGGCTCCTGGGGTCGATCGTTCGGCTGCTCATCAGCCATTCGGTGAACGACGTGACGCGACACCGTTTCCAATGGGACGATGAGGCGAAGCGCGATCTCTATACATTT
>CAUZBA010000413.1:0-3263 GCA_963577635.1 Phycisphaerae bacterium | reverse complement strand
GCGTCATTCGGCCAGAACTGCATTCGCACCTCGCTCTTGCAGAACCTGCACTTGCGCAACATTCCGACCCGCTATGTCGGCAACGTGTACAACCATCTGCAGACGTTGCACACGCTCTCGACCACACCCGTGGTGATCTCCAACCTGGTGGCCTGCACCGGCGCCGACACGTGCAAACTTGGCATCTGCCTCCCGCGCGGCGTAACGCCTGCGATCACCGAGACGCTGCTCGAAAGCGATCTCGACCTGGACGCATTGGCGGACGTGAAAATCCATATTTCGGGTTGCCCTAACACCTGCGGACGTCATCACGCGGCCGATCTCGGCTTCTTTGGCAAGGTCTTGCGAAAAGATGGCGAGATGCTGCCCGCCTATAATATCATGGCCGGCGCCATCGTTCGCGATGGGGAAACCCAGTTCGCCGAGAAAGTCGCCGACATCCCCGCGCTGGATACGCCCGCCTTCGTGCGCGACCTGCTAGCCGAGTATCTCGGCAAGAAGGACAACTATCACGGGTTCAGCGAGTATATGAACAACGGCGGCCGCGCAGACATCAAGCGACTGGTTGACAAGTACCGCGAGATCCCGGAAGACGACGGGTACTTCTACGACTGGGGCACGCAGAACCGCTTCTCGCTCCTCAAGGGACAGAAAGCAGAATGTTGCGCTGGCGTCTTCGACATGATCGACATCGACCTGAAGGCCGCCAAGCAACTGGCCCCGCAGTTGGACTCTCTCGAGGGTGACGCCCTGCACGACGCGCTATACAAGACCGTGTTCCATTGCGCGCGCATGCTGCTCGTCACGCGCGCCATCGAGGCGCGCAACGCGGTGCAGGCCTTCGACATGTTCGCCCAGCACTTCATCGAGGCCAACCTGGTCGACGCGAAGTATCGCTCGATCGTCGAGGCGGCCAAGGCAAAGGACTACGAAATGCTCGCGATGGCGCGTGAACGCGTGACGGGCCTCGTGGAGACCATGGAAGCGCTCTACAAGAGCATGGACGACTCGCTGAAGTTCAACGTCGATCCCGTTTGCGAGACGCCGGTGAAGGAGGACAACACGCCCGGATTTGTGCAAGGCGACGCTCCGACAGAGGCGTCCGAAAATGGCGATGCCGATCAGTTCAAGGATTACCGCGGCGTCGCCTGCCCGATGAACTTCGTTAAGACGAAGCTCGTGCTCGAGACAATGCAGACCGGACAAACGCTTGAGATCCTGCTCGACGACGGGGAGCCGATCGAGAACGTCCCGAACTCGGTGAAAGTGGACGGACATTCGATCCTGAATCAGGAAAAGGCCCCGGACGGGCATTGGTCGGTTCTGATCGAGAAGGCCTGACTGGCCGACATGCCGACCGAAGCCCAGGTACTTGAGTCGCTGTCGTCGATCATCGACCCCGACTTCCAACAGGACATCGTCTCGCTCGGATTCATCAAGAATCTCTCGATCAGGGACGGAAACGTCGCGTTCGATATCGAACTGACCACTCCGGCGTGTCCGGTCAAAGCCGAGTTTCAGCGCGGTGCCGAAGAAGCGGTCGGCGCACTCGACGGGGTTTCGGTGGTCAAGGTCAACATGACCAGCGCGACGCGCAAACCCCAATTCTCGGTCGAGGAAAGCGGTCTCGCCGGCGTCGAGGCGATCATCGCGATATCCTCTTGCAAAGGTGGCGTCGGCAAATCCACCGTCGCGGCCAGCATCGCGAGAGAACTCTCGCAGCGCGGGCTCAAGATCGGACTGCTGGATACCGACATTTTTGGACCGTCGATACCCACCCTGTTCGACTTGCATCCGCCGGGCGTTCGCGGCAACGAATCGAAGATGATGATTCCAGAGGAGATTGATGCCCTGAAGATCATGTCGTTCGGGTTCCTGCTGGGTCGCGACCCGGCCGTGATGCGCGGCCCCATGGTCTCCAATTACATGCAGCAACTTCTCCACAAAGTCGCGTGGGGAGATCTCGACCTGCTGCTGCTTGATCTTCCGCCCGGCACCGGCGACGTGCAGTTGACGATCTCGCAATCCATCCAACTCAACGGCGCAGTCATCGTTACCACGCCGCAGGCGCTCTCTCTGACCGACGTCGAAAAGGGAATCCTGATGTTCGACAAGGTCAACGTCCCCGTTCTTGGCGTGATCGAGAATATGTCGTATTTCGAGTGCGACGGGTGTGGCAAGCAACACCAGCTCTTCGGCGACGGGACGCGATCGCTGACCGATCGCTACGGCATCGATGTGCTGGCGCAACTCCCGCTGGCACCGGCGGAATACGGCCGCACGTTCCGCGAGCCGATCGACAACCCCGCCGTTAAGGCGGCAACCGACGCCGTGGTACGTGCGCTGGGCAAGAACAGCCGTGCGGCCCCGGCCAAACCGCAGATCGAATTCGACAGCCAGGAGATCACGGTCACGTGGCCCGACGGGGACCCCATCACCGTCAACAACTTCGCCCTGCGATCGAGCTGCCAGTGCGCGTTGTGCATCCAGGAGATGACCGGCAAACCCCTACTGGATCCAGCCACCATTCGACCCGACATCGCGGCCAAGGAAGCGCACACCGTTGGCAACTACGCGATCCAGGTGACTTGGAATGACGATCACTCGTCCGGCCTCTTCTCCTACCCCCACTTGCGGAAGGTAGCGGCGGATAGCGAGACGCAGGGCGTGAGCAGCGCGTCGGGAGTCGTTTAGGGCCAGCCCCTCACTAACGACTACATGCTTCCGCCCTCTCACTCAGCATGACCATGCCCCTCGTGCGGATCAAAATGGTGGGTCTCGATCTCGGCATCGGGGCCGGCCTTGCCTTCTTCGTAGTCTGAGATCAGTTTCGGCAGAATCGGATCATCGCCCAGGGCCGCAAGGAATCGGCGGGCGTCTTCCAGCGCACGCGGCATCGATCCGAAGCGGCGCTCAAGAATGACGGCCATGCGCAATGCGGCGCGTGAGTCGAGTTCATCGTAGGCCGTCCAGCCCAGCCGGGCGGCCTCCTCGTCCGTGCGCGGCCTCTGTGCAAGCGTCAGCTCCGCAGCGGTATGATAGGACTGCATGGCCACGTCGTTGTACTCCCGCCCTTTTCGGCCGAGCGCGGCGAGCCCCGTCCCGCTGTCCCGCTTGGCCGCCTCGAGATACGCCCCGGCACGCATAAAATGGATCTGGAATGCCCGCGGATTATTTCGCACGCCCTCGTCCAGAAAACGCGTTGCGGCGTCCAGACTCTGGGTCTCGAGCCAGTGCGCGCCCGTGGTGTATCCGCGGATCGA
>CAUZBA010000412.1:0-3264 GCA_963577635.1 Phycisphaerae bacterium | reverse complement strand
TGCCGACCTAGCCAGAATCCACAATCATGACTGCACAAGCGCTTTTTGCAGCGTCCTGCTAGATCGCTTTTAACCCAGACGTAGCGTTTTGAGCGTCGGTGAAGCAAGCCTGGAACGGAGGGCGAATGGGGTTGCCCCGAAGTCCGCCGCGGCGGATCCGCAAGGGCGGACACGCGACCCCGCTGCGGGTCAGCGATGCAGGCCAACGCCGAAAGCGGGCAGCGCAGTAGATCGACGCCAGAGACACCTGCGGAAGACGACCTGTGCCAGGCGCGGCTGCAGCCAGTTCAGGACGCTACGTTTGGAATCAAACCGCTTTAGACGGGCAATCCGATCGATGTCATGTCCGCAGCACGGAGGCTGCCTTGAAGGGCTGGCCGAAGACCTTGCGGCTGTCGCACCTGAGCCATTGGTCGAGCACGGCGGCGTAGATCGAGCGAAAGTCCACCTGGTAGATCACATCGCCGCGGTCGTCCAGGCGATCGAGGTTCGGGTGCTTGCCAATCACCCCCGGTCGGATCATGTCGCCGAAGAGGAACATCGGCCCGGCGGCACCGTGATCGGTGCCGCGGCTGGCGTTCTCGGCGACGCGCCGACCGAACTCGCTGAATGCCAGCGTCAGGACGCGGCCGGAGTGACCCAACTCGCGCAACTCGCGGTAGAACGCGGCGATCGAGTTGGAGAACTCGCGCAGGATGTTCTGGTGGCGGCCGGGCTGGTTCGCGTGCGTGTCAAAGCCCCCCAGTCCCACGTAGTAGACCCTCGTGGGTAGGCCCGCGCGGATCATGGCCGCAACCATGCGCAGCTGATTGGCGAGGCGGCCGGATGGGAATCGTGTCTGCGAACCCTGGGCCACGGCACGGCGGATCCTGTCGGACGCGACCTGCGCGTTCATCGCGGTGCGGCGGACGAACGCTGCCTGATCGTCGCCTTCAGCCGCCACGCCACCGAGCGCCTCGCGTTGAAGCTTCTGATAGGTGTCGGCCAGTGCCTCGTGCAGGTCTGCGCCCGCCCACCGAAAGACGTCGGCATTTTCGAATGCGACTGGCCTCGTGACCCCGCCGTGCCCCGCCAGCGGCGCTTCACGACCGATGGAAATCATGGCGCTGTCGGTACTGGGCGCAACCTGGTCCAGGCCCTTGCCGAGCCACCCCTGCCCCTTGCCGCCGCGCGTGTCGCCGGTGTGCCAGATGTCCATGCTGGCGAAGTGCGAACGGTTCGGATTCGGGTACCCGACGCCCTGGATCACCGACGCGAGCCCGTCGTCGACCATCTGTTTCAGGGCCGTCATCTGCGGATTCAGGCCGATGCCCTCGACCTTGTCCAGCGCGAGCACGTCCTTGGGCGCGATGGCCAGACGCGGCCGCGCCCTGTAATAGGCGTCCTGACCAAACGGCACCACGGTGTTCAGGCCGTCGTTCCCGCCTGAAAGCTGCACCACGACGAGGACGCGGTCTTCGGGTATGCCGCTGCGGCTTGTCAGGGCAGCGGTCGGTCCGATCTCGGCCAGCACCTGCGCCGACCGATTCAGAAACATCGGAATCGTCGATGCGGTCGATACCACCGCGAGGCCGCTGTGGATGAATTCCCGCCTGGTGAATGCGAGGGGATCGGACATTTCAGTGCTCCGTAGAACGCGGCATTCTTGAACCGGTGCGGCGTCTCTCCCCATTCATCGGGATCGCTTCCGGTCAGCACAACTGGTATTCCGGCATGGCCGTGATCAGCAGCAGCAGCGCCACGATCGTGTCGCGCTTGATCGGACCGCGACGCTTGTTGAGGAACGCCATCAATTGGTGGCGGCGCTGCGCCGGCACGCGCCCGCTGAGCAGCGTCGCCAGCAGGCGATCGACGATCTGCTCGTGCGACCCTGTCGCCGCGCCGTCCACAAGAAACTTCGGGTCGTAGTCGATCTGGTCGGTGGACCAGTTGCCATTGTCCGGACGCTTGCCGGTGATCAGGAACGCACAAAGGTTATGTCGCACGAACAGCGTCGACGTATTGATCCAGCCGCGCCCACCCAACCAACCTGCCACGGAGGGCGGGTTGAACAGCTCCTGTCCCATGAGGCGCATGGCGTCCACCAGGGTGTCCAGATCGCGCACCGGCACGTTCAGCATGCGCACCGTACCGACCAGAAGCTGGGCCGGACTCTTGATCTTGTTGCCGATGATGTAATCGTCAAAGAAGTGACGGCTTTTCAGGAGTCGTTTCAGCAGGGGCGCCAATTGGTAATCGCGCCGTTCGAGCTCGCGGGCCATTTGCGCAATCACGCCGCGGGCCACGGGCGCGTCGTCGAGGTGCTCATATATGACGTCGCCGACCAGATGGTCGTAGAGCTTCCAGGATATGAAGCGCGGGCATGCCTTCTGCTTCAAGAGGATGCGCACGAAGTCGTCGCCGTCGAATCGGCCCCGCTGACCGAGAATGACCTTCGTGCCTGGATCGTGGGCGCGCTGGGCGAATCGGAATTCGTTGTCCTGGAACGTGTACCCGGTCAGGGCCCGGGCGCCCTGTTTTATGTCCATCTCCGTGTAGTTGCCCTCGCCGAGCGTAAACAGCTCCATCAATTCGCGGGCGAGATTTTCGTTGGGCTTCTGCTTGCGATTGTTGTGGTTGTCCAGGAAACGGATCATGGCCGGGTCGCGAATGATGCCGGTCGCCAGATCGGAAAACCGGCCGACGGCGTGGCGACGGAACAGACCGTTCTGTGTGAACATCAGATAGCTGTCGCGAACGGTTCGGTTGTTGGAGGCGAAGTGGCTGTGCCACAACAGCGTCATCTTCTCTTCCATCGGCCGCGAGGTGGTGATCATCCTCGAAAGCCACCAGCGTTGAATCCGGCGGTACTGTTCACCATCGGCTCGCTGCTGCTGGCGACGCTGGGCGCGAAAATCGGCCATCATCTCGTCGTCCTCGTCGCGGCGGGCACGGCGCATCATCTGCTGATTATCCCGCGACGGCGGTTGGATCAGGTCGGCGTCCACGTCCGGCCCGGGCAGTTCGGCGGGATTGATCGATCCGTAATCGACCAGGTGATCGACCGCCCGGTCCAGGCCCATCGCCGACAGGGCGTCGATCTGCCGGGGTGTGCCCCCGAACCCGGCACGATTCAGCAGATGCCGTGCCTGAACCGTGCCGAAATCCGCGGTCTTGATCGGGCTGAGCGAGTTGCTTGTCACCATCGAACCTCGTCCAGGGGCGGCGATGCCCCGACCCCCATGCTAACGTCCTGACAGGCACCGCTATTGCCGCCGTGCCGGT
>CAUZBA010000411.1:0-3268 GCA_963577635.1 Phycisphaerae bacterium | reverse complement strand
TGCATGAGATCATCACCTATTCGAATGGCAGACGACATGGACCATTTGTCAGCTATGATGCCCAAGGCAACAAGACTACTGAGGGATCGTACGAGTCCGATGAGCGTGCCGGAACGTGGAAGCGATATCATTCTGACGGGTCTGTGAAGAGTATCGAAACATACGACAACAACACCGAAGAATCTGCGCTCGACTGCGCGTAGTTTGATCGAGCGTCGATTTTCCTTCTTTCCTGCTCTTCCGCTCTCCTGCTCTCTTGACGCCAACCATGACGACCACCGCCACCCTCACCCCATCCACCCTGCACCGTCTGCGGACAGCCGCGCAGGACATCAAGCTCAGTCATTCCATCTTCGCCCTGCCGTTTGCGCTGCTGGCGGCATTTCTGGCGGCGGCCGCCGCCGGCCAACTACCCGATATCGTCGCGATCATTCTCATCGTCGTGTGCATGGTCCTGGGGCGGACGGTCGCGATGGCGACGAACCGATGGGCGGACGCCGGCCTCGACGCGAAGAATCCGCGCACGGCGAAGCGAGCCATCCCCAGCGGACGCCTGAGCGCTCCGTTTATGCTCGGTGTCGCGATCTGCGGTGCCGCCACTTTCGTCGTCGCCACGTCCGGATTCTGGTTGCTGAGCAACAACCCGTGGCCGGTGGTGCTGTCGCCGCTGGTGCTCGCCTGGCTGGTCGGTTACAGCTTCACAAAGCGATTCACGTTTCTCTGTCACCTGTTCCTCGGGTTTGCTCTGGCACTGAGTCCCCTGGCCGCCGCCATCGCCATCAATCCCGCGTTCCTGTCCCAGGCCGATCCCTATATGCTCGCCCTGATGGTCGCCTGCTGGGTCGCCGGCTTCGACGTGATCTACGCGCTTCAGGACACACACGTCGATCGGGTCACGGACGTGCACTCCATGCCGGCGCGCCTGGGGGCGCGGCGGGCCCTCGTCGTCGGTGCCGTTCTGCACTCGATCAGCGCTGCCGCGCTGGTGGCCATGGTGGCGATCAGCAGCCAATTGCGATGGGCGTTCGCGACCGGTACGGGCCTGGTGATTCTGCTGCTTCTTGTCCAGCACACTCTCGTGTGGACAACCGGCCGTCGTCACATCCAGATGGCGTTTTTCACGCTCAACGGCGTGATTAGTCTTGTGCTGGGAGCGTTGGGAATCGCGGACGTCGTCTGGCGTGTCGGCGGATAGAGCAGGAAAGCGACAGAGCAGGAAATCAGAAAATCGGTTAGGCGTGTTTCCTGTTTCCTGCTTTCCTGCTCTGTGGCTTTCCTGCTCTTCCTCTCACGCCGGCTCCAGATCCATGTCGCAGTTCAGCTCGTCGCACAGGGCCTCCAACTGGCGCCGAAGCGTGACGAATCGAACGCCCGCGGGCACGACCATGCGCAGCTCCATGGTAAATAGCGGCGTCCCCGTGACCGACCCGGGTTCGAGGCGCGTCTGCAACTCCTCGATGTTGACCTTATGGGCGTGCAGGACGTGCGTGATGCGGTGCACGATGCCCTGCTGGTCCATCGCGTAGGTGCGCAGCCGGTAAGGGACACCGCTGGCGGCGCCGATGGACCCGGTCTGCGGCGCGATGGAGATGATCAGTCCGATACGCTCCCCGACGCCGGCCAGGTCGCGGCACACCTCGTCGGCGGTTGCGTCCGGAAGCTCGACGAGAAGAATGACAGCGAACCGTCCGCGCAGATTCACCATACGCGAATCGGCAATATTGGCCTGGTGGTCGTGCAGGGCGCCGGTCAACTCGTCGACCAGTCCCGGTCGATCCGGACCCACGGCGGTGATGACGCATTCGGCCATGAGAATTTCTTAAACCTTTCTTCCTACGGCCTGCGCGATTCGGCGCAGAGAAGTCACCAGTTCGTCGAGCGTCTTCGGCGTGATCGACTGGGCGCCGTCGGTCATGGCGTGCTCCGGATCCGGGTGGACCTCGATGATCAGGCCGTCGGCACCCGCGGCGACGGCGGCGCGACACATGTCGGGGACCAGGCGTGCGTGACCGGTGCCCTGAGAGGGATCGATCATGACCGGCAGATGGCTGCGAAAGTGCAGTTCGGGAACCGCCGACAGGCTCAACGTGTTCCGCGTATGGTCTTCGAACGTGCGGATGCCACGCTCGCACAGCAGCACGTTCTCGTTTCCCTCGGCGAGGATGTATTCGGCGGCCTGCAGGTATTCGTCGACGGTCATCGACATGCCGCGCTTCAGAAGCACCGGCTTGGGCTGTTTGCCACAGATTTCGAGCAGGCGGAAGTTCTGGCAGTTACGGGTGCCGATCTGAAGGCAGTCCGCATGCTCGACCACCAGATCCACATCACCCGGCGTGAGAACCTCGGTAACGATGGCCAGACCAGTTTCGTCGCGTGCTGCGGCGAGCAGTTCCAATCCCTGCTTGCCCAGCCCCTGAAACGAATAGGGATTCGTGCGTGGTTTGAACGCTCCGCCTCGCAGTGCCGTAGCCCCCGCCGCCTTGACCTGCCGGGCCACGTCGAGAATCTGACTCTCGCTTTCCACGCTGCACGGACCGGCGATCACGGGGACCGTGTCACCACCTACAACACACGAATCGCCGATCCGCACCTCGGTACGTTGCTTCTTGGTCTCCCGGGCCGCCATCTTGTATGGCGCCAGGATCTTCATGACCCGGTCAACGCCCGGCGCCTGTTCCAGGACGCTTCCGTCCTTCTTGCGGTCGTCGCCGATCACGGCCACAACCGTCAGATCGGTCCCATGGATCACGTGGTCCTTCAAGCCCATCTCCTGAACCAGACGGATCACGTGTTCTACCTGCTGTTCGGTCGCTTCGGGACGCATCACGACAATCATGGGAATCTCCTGGTCGAGCGGATTCACCTCAACTGAAGCGTCCTGAACCGGCTGCAGCCGAGGAAAAAACGCTCAACAAAAAAACCCCAACGCCTGCCGCGTCGGGGTCTCGTATCGTCAGTCAAGAATGACTTACAAGGATCCCGGCGCGGCTCTGGGCCGACCGAAGTCGAAATAACCCGAAAAGATAAACCCGCTCTGGTTGCTCACGGCCGAAATATCCCAGACCGGCCTGCATGTGTCAAGCGGCGAGTCGGCCACGGCCGTCTCGCAGAGCAGGAAATCGCAAACGCAGGGAAGTGGTCCGACTCCTATTTCCTGCTCTCTTGCTCTCTTGCGTTCTTGCTTTCTTGCTCTTCCGTCACCCAGCACGCCATTGCCCCGCACACCACACGAACTTCTTTCCCAAGACACACAAGAAATCATCCTGTA
>CAUZBA010000410.1:0-3283 GCA_963577635.1 Phycisphaerae bacterium | reverse complement strand
CGATCCAACCTTTTCGCCGGAAGAAAATGAAGAGCCCCGCGATGACGGTCGTGCAGATGATCCAGAACAGCGGGTAGGCGTATTTCCACTACAACTCGGGGATGGCTTCGAAGTTCATCCCGTAGACACCGGCCAGAAAGGTAATCGGAATGAAGAAGCTGGCCATGATGGTCAGTACCTTCATCACCTCGTTCATGCGATTGAAAACCGCCGACATGTAGAGGTCCGTGAGGCTACTGCTCATCTCTCTATACGATTCGATGATGTCAATGATTTGGATCGTGTGTTCGTAAACGTCACGGGTGTAGGTCCGAGTGAACTTGGTAAGTTTTGCGTGTTCGTCGCGCTGTAACGTATCGGTCAGATCGCGCATCGGCCACATGACGCAACACAGGCCGACGAGGTCGCGCTTGACGGAATGAATCCTCCTCAGCATCTCCGTCGTGGGCGAATGGGTCACCTCCGCCTCGATCTGTTCGAGCACGTCGCCGTAGTGTTCCAGTATCGGGAAGTTCTGATCAACGATGGCATCGAGCAGGGTATAGAGCAGATAGCAGCAGCCCTGCTCGCGAAGCCTTGATCCCTCGGTGTGGATCCGCTCACGCACCGAATCCCACACGTCACCCTTGCGTTCCTGGAAGGTAATCAACGTGCGGTCGTAGACGAACATGCTGACCTGTTCCGCGACAAGGCGCTCGTCCGCGAGCGTGAGCATTCGTGCGATGACGAAGATGTAGTCATCCTCCCACTCCAAGACCGGACGCTGAGGCACGTGAAGGACGTCTTCCGCGGCGAGGGTGTGAAATCCGTAGACCTCCCGGAACCGATTCACGATGTACGGGTGCAGACCGTCTACGTTCACCCAGCGCACGACGCGATCTTCGGGATGAGACGCGGCGAGAAACTTTTCGAGATCGTCGACATCGAACACGTCCACCTCCGCGGCACTGTATTCGATGCATCGGATGCGCACCGCGCCGGGTGACGGCGGCGTGTTAAGGTCGGCGACTCCGTCTATGCCCGGCCGCGCCCCCGGTTCATCGCCTTCGCCTCGAGATTCCGGGCGACTCTGGCCAGGCACGGCAAATCGAGGAGGCGATCGCGCGACCCATCGTGCCGACCGCACCGGCGGCGCCGGACGCCGCCACGAAGACACGGTTTGCCGTGGGCACCAAACTGCGACCCGCTGCCTGTTGCATTTCTCGACCATTTCATGTCTGAATTCAGCAAAACGATACTCTAACCTTCTCCTGCGACTGATTCATCCCGCACGTTTGTCATCCGGTTCCACGGGCGCCTCTGCCGCGCCCTGATCGGTGACATCGGCGAGCCTGTTCCACCCAGATTCGAGTAGTTGAATAAGCGCATCTTCTCGTTCGGTCAGATAAATCGCGATCGACGCAACATCCCCATTCTTGAGTTTCGTGCCGACCGTCATCGGCATGACACGACCGCCACGGCGGATGGCAAGGATGACGAAGCGCTCCACCCCGCGAGCGGACCCGGGTTTCGGCTCAGACGCGACCGGTTCCCTGGGTTCAGTGCCGTTGAAAACGAACGCCTCGGTCACCAGCTCCCCGTGGCGCCATCGCACGTCCCATCGTTCGGCGTCGTGGGGACCGTCGAAGAGGATCTGGCCCTCATAGCGCTGCACGTGGTCCGGGGCCTTGTCACCCGGCAGAACGTCGACGGCAATGCAGCCATTGGGTACGCCGAACAGTTGCTTGGCCTGGCCGACAAAGATGCTGTTCAGGTGGGTGTTGGGTGTCAGGCCGATCGCCGTGTCGACCAGATCAACCTGGGCCCGCTGCATCGTCCGCTCTTCCAGGCCGTCCCCGAAAATGACGGAATAGCCAGCTTCCTCTGCGAAACGGCATCTCTTAGGATCCGAGTCGACAAAAACCACGGGCGTGCCGGCGTCGCGCAGCACGGTGCCGAGCGCCAGCCCGAGACCCTGGGCGCCCAGGATGGCGGCGCGATTGCGGCCGGGCAATCTGACGCCCAGTATCGTCGCGGCCGGACGGGCCGTGAGACCACACAGGACGACACTGGTCGCGATTGTCAGAAACACCATCGCCCGCAGTTCGGCACCGCCGGGCATTGAGTGGCCATCCATCGCCACAACAGTCGCGGAGGCGACCGCGGCCGCGACGATGCCGCGGGGCGCGACCAGTGCGACGAAGCACCTCTCGCGCCAGGTGAGGCGCGAGCCGATCGTGGACAGGCACACGCCCAACGGGCGCACCAGCACCACGAGGATTGCCAGCACCGCGACCGAAGGCAGACCCAGGGCGCGTACGTCCGCGAGGCGCACGTCTGCGGCGAGCAGGACGAAGATCAGACCCACCAGCAGGACGGTCAACTGATCCTTGAATTCGCGCAGGTCGCGATCCACGGCAGTGCCCATGTTGCCGACCACCACGCCGGCGAGCGTCACCGCCAGAAGGCCGCTCTGGCTGATCACCTGGTTGCATCCCTCGAACAAGAGGATGACCGCGGCAAGCGTGAAGATGTTTACGTACCCCTTGGGGATCAGCCATCGAAGCCGCAGGAGAAAGCCGACGACCAGGCCGAACACGATGCCAGCGACGATGCCGAACCCGAGACGGGCCAGCAGGTATTTCAGTTCGCTTGCGAACGTCGCGGTGGCCGGCACCAGCGCCACCTGGAGGACCAGGACCGCAAGGATCGCGCCGATCGGATCGATGAAGACACCCTCCGCCTCCAGGATCGTCCGCAGCCGCGGGTGCAGACGCATCTGACGTACCAGAGGTGTCACCACGGTCGGTCCGGTGACCACCACGAGGCTGCCGAAGAGAAACGCCCGCGACCAGGGCCAGTCCAGAAACATGGCTGCGGCCAGCGTTCCGCCACCGAGCGTGACCATGGCGCCCCACGTGACCAATCGCCTGATCGAGGCCTCCTGTCGGCGTAGGCGCGAGCGTTCCAGGTTCAGACCGCCCTCAAAGAGAATGACGGCCACGCCGAAATCCACGATCCAATTGAGGCTGTCACCGAGCGTCGTGGGGTCGATCCAACCGAGGACCTCCGGGCCGAGCACGACACCGCTCAACAGCAGCAGAACGATTCCGGGGATGCGCGAGTGATGCGCCATCGACTGGGCGACGACGCCGGCGGCAAGCGCCGTGGCAAGTGTCAGGCTTGTGTGCACGGGAAAAGACTTTAACAATAAACGGGGGAGAGCCTAGACATGCTGCGCCGGCAGTCGCGTGGATATGATATCCGATCCGACTGATTTCGACGATACTGGTTTGATGGGTAG
>CAUZBA010000409.1:0-3287 GCA_963577635.1 Phycisphaerae bacterium | reverse complement strand
CATGAGAATGCGCGGTAAGATCATGGCGATGCCCAGATCAACCGTATCACGCATTCCGGGATCCTCAATCTCGTTCTTCTGCTGTGCGTCAAGAAGCTCTCTTCGGGCGTAGATCGGGCTCGGCCATCCGAAGACCTGACGCCATACGGTCTTCGCACCGGGGTATTTGCAAATGGGTTTGGGAAGACCACGGCGCGACAGCCGCGGGTCGGTCAGGTCGATTCCGGCAAGCGTCACTCGACCGAAGCCGTGCTGTCCGGCAACGACGATGGGATCGCGGTTGTCGTCGCGCAAGACGATCGTCGTATCCCCGGTCGGCTCCAGGTGCGCGACGGCATCTCGATCTGACCCACCGGCTGACCCAGCCACATGGGAGGCGTTCCGTTCCGGATGGTGCGCGGCGGTTGAATGTCGGGCAAGATCCCGGCCAGAGTGCTGGTGGTCCACGAATCGGCGTGGCCTGCATAATGATCACGAGGTGGCCGCCTCGGCGGACCCATTCGCGCAGGGCCGAACGGCTCTGGGGCCGCACCTGCGGCGCATCGGGTGGCCCGCCACGGCTCGACCAGACCACCGCCTCGCACATGTTCAGGCCGTACCATCGGTCAGGCAGATATTCGGGGCCGATGACGAGGACGACGCGGCACCGTTCGTGCTGGGTCACCAACTGGTCATAGGCCTCGAGAAAGAAACTCATGTCCCCGACGACGGCCACGGCGAGATCGACCGGATCCATCACATTCGGCGGAGAAATCTGCATCGTCGCCAGAGGACGGTCTGCGGCATCATCCACGACTTCCACGCGCCAATTCGTCTGGACGGTCGTCGAATACGGCACAGCCGCATAAAGCCAGATGTGCTGTTCCCTGCCCGCGGTGAGCCTCGCGAACCGTTCGACAATGACCTGGTCGCCATCGCCGTCAAGATGCGCCCATTGACAGCGCACGCGCTGTGTCTGTTGGGTCTGGTTGGTCAGTAAAATCCGCAGGGGCGTCCAGGTGCCGGGCCTGACCCGCCGACACCGACATCCTCCGCGGCGATTTTCATGTCGACGTCACCGGACTGCCCGTAGACCGGACAGATCACGCCAATGACGATTGTCGCCACTGCGGCGACGATTGAAGCACGCGCAGTGCAGCGGTCCATCTACCCAAAGTGTAGCCGCCGGCCCGGCACCCCACCACGGATCGGCCTCCGCCGGCTGGAGGTTCGCTTTTCAGGTCGATCGACGGGCCCATAACCTTCAACCGGGCGATCGGCTCTTGAGTGCCGGTCCCGACGGCTCCGATAGGTCCAAGGATGAGGTGGTCCATTCTTCATGCAACTTGGCCGGTGCTGGTGCCACTGGCGACCTGCCTGGTGACCGCATCGCTGGCCGCTCTGTGCCGGCACACCGAACGCCAGCGCGAAATCCACGACCTGCTTCGGCAGACGTCCCAGATGCGCCGGGACTACCTCGAATCACTTCCACTGATGGAACATCGCCGCCTCGATCGACTCGCCAGCAAGGCACAACGTCGCTACGAGCAGGATGCGGCATGTCTCCAGCGTCTGCAAGACGCGGTCGAATCACAGAAGCGAAGGACCCAGGGCAAGAGCCCCTGATCGGCGCGGTACAATGGGCGACATGAGTTCGCTCGTCATCGCCGGCGGCCGTGTGATCGATCCGGCAAACCAGATCGACCGGGTCACCGACGTCGTGCTCGAAGAGGGCCGCGTCAAGAAGATCGTTGACGCCGGGAGCGTCAACGGCGTCCCGAAGTACGACGCCTCCGGGTGCATTGTGACGCCCGGCCTGATCGATGTGCACGTCCACCTCCGCGAGCCGGGCCAGGAAGAAAAGGAAACGATCGCCACCGGAGCCGCGGCCGCGGTTCAGGGCGGCTTCACGACCATCTGTTGTATGCCCAACACGGAGCCGACCATCGACGACGATGGCCGAATCGATTTCGTGTATCACCAGGCCGAGCTCGCGGATATGGCCAATGTGTTTCCCCTCGGCGCCATCACACGGGGCCGCATGGGCAAGGAACTGGCCGAGATTGCGATCATGGCCGCCAGCGGTGCGGTGGGTTTCAGCGACGACGGCGCGGCCGTGGCGTCCGCCGGTGTCATGTCCAAGGCACTGGCCTACATCGCCATGACCGGCAAGGTGCTGATGCAGCATTGCGAAGACCCGGAATTGGGCGGCGGCGTGATGAACCAGGGTGCCCTGGCCACGCGGATGGGTCTGACCGGCTGGCCGCGGGTCGCCGAGGAGGCCATCATCCAACGCGACATTCTGCTGAATCTCGGGCAGGGCATCGGTTGCCGGTATCACGTGCAGCATGTCAGCAGCGGCGGTAGCGTCGAATTGATCCGCCGGGCCCGGCAGGATCTGTTCGGTCAGGCGCACATCACTGCGGAAGTCTGCGCCCACCACTTGCTGCTCACCGAGCAGCGCTGCGAAGGATACGACACGCTGTTCAAGGTCAACCCACCACTTCGAACGCAGCGCGACATCGAGCAGCTTCTCGCCGCGGTCGCGGACGGCACCATTACCATACTGGCGACCGATCACGCTCCGCACACGCGCGAAGAAAAGGAGCTCGAATTCGCCGAGGCGCCTTATGGGATGACCGGATTGGAATGCGCTGTACCCCTTTACATCCAGGCGCTGGTCGAGTCCGGAACAATCAACTGGCCAGCCATGGTGGCAATGATGACGATGAACCCCGCACGGCTGTGCGACTTGCGCGGCAAGGGCGAGCTGGCCCCGGGCGCGGATGCGGATGTGACCGTGATCGATCCGCGGCTGAAGTGGACAATCGATGCGGAAACGTTTGCGAGCAAGGGCCGCAATTGCCCGTTCCACGGCTGGTCGGTCACGGGCCGACCGATCGCGACAATCGTGGGCGGTCACATCAAAATGAACCGCGATCCGCAACGGCTCAAGACGGCCAAACGCCGCATGTCTGGCACCCGGAAGACCGCGAAAAACCCTTGACTGAACGGAGTTTGCGCGGTACGCTGACGGGTGAGGAGTGGAACAAGTCAGCTCGGCGGGAGGATTCTGCCCGCGACAGGCTTCGCCACAACCACCGCCTGGTTCGACGGAGCGATACGTTGATCCCGAGGTTGATCCCGAAGTTGATCGCGCGCTCGACCACGAGTTTGAGCCTGAGTTCGAGTCTGTGCTGACGCCGAGGTGACGCCAAGTTGAAGCCCGATGTGGATTCCCATGTGATGAGCGAGTCCGCCGCGACTACGGCTCTGACCTGCCCCCGTGAGTGACACCAGTTCCTGTG
>CAUZBA010000408.1:0-3301 GCA_963577635.1 Phycisphaerae bacterium | reverse complement strand
GATACAGGAGATTTGGTCGGTCGAACGAGCCGACGAGTTCCAGTGGATCGTTGAGGGCAAGCGCGGAGGCGATATCGTGCCGGACGCGCGAGGTGGCGGTTGCTGTATAGGCGTGCAGACTGACGCCGGGTAGACGTTGGCGCAGGCGTCCGAGCTGACGATACTCTGGTCTGAAGTCGTGTCCCCACTGGCTGACGCAGTGGGCTTCGTCGACCGCCACAAAGCTGATCTGACAGGACGAGAGCAGCGCCAGAAACACGTCGCCGCTTTCGCCGACGAGCCGTTCCGGTGACACATACAGGAGGCGGTAACGTCCCTCGCGGAGTCCAGCGACGACGGTCGCTTTCTCATCGGCCGCCAGCGAGCTGTTGTAAAGCCCGGCCGGCACGCCGTTGCCAACGAGGGTGTCGACCTGGTCCTTCATCAACGAGATAAGAGGAGAGACGATAAGAGCGAGTCCCGGGCGGACGAGCGCCGGTGCTTGGAAGCAGAGTGACTTGCCGCCACCGGTCGGCAGAACAACAAGAGAATCGCGGTCCGCAAGTACCGCGTCCATCGCTTCGAGTTGCAGAGGCCGGAAGGTCGTGTAGCCCCAGTACCGAGCGATCGCCTCGTGGAGCGCCGTCACTCGCGTCCGTCAGCCGGTCGGTGGTCCCTGTGTGGCGTGGGGGTCATGTCGCTGCCGGGGCGATCCGAGGGGTCGACTGACGAGACAACATATTGTTCTAAAAGGTATTACGGTTCTCGAGGACCTTTTCGATGTCGGCCCGAACCCGCAGGATCGGCCGCATCTTCTTCTGAGCGGCCAGGGCGAGCTGGTCCGTCCGGTGCTTGGATCCCTCGCGCGACCAGTTGCCGTAGCCGAGGAGGGCCTCCCCCTTGGGTGGGCCGTCCTTCTGGAACTCGATCACGGCGTAGAACGAGTCGCCCCCGCGGACCTCCGCTGTGCCGTCGTCGAAGTCGCTGATGCTGATGGACCTGATGCCGCCGAGCACGCTGGGCATACCGTTGCCGGGGAAGTCCAGCATGCCGCGGCGGTACCGCACCACGTCACCCCACAGCACGTGCATCGTCCCGTACTCGTCTTCGAGCTGCGCGGCTTCGGTGCCGAGCAGCGTGGCCGCCTTGGCCGGATCGGCAAACCCGCGCGGCGTCGTCAGCGGCTGAGCCGGATCCCCGTCGACCGCGTAGCCGCCGATGTTATCGAAGCTGTTGCCGGCCGCCTGGTAGAAGCGGAGGAAGAGCAGGGTGCCGTCGCTGTCACGCTCGCCCTGGCGATCCCACGTGGCGAGGATCTCGGCGGCTTCCTTGGCCGTCGCGCTGCCGTGCTGGCGCGCCGCGGCGACCAAATCGTCCACGAAGCGATCGGCCATCTCGCTGCGCGTTGACAGCTTCATGTCCCGCAGGTTCTCGAACGTGATCTTGCCAGACTCCGACAGCAGCCGGATGCTGCGCTGGGCGCGCGCACGGAGGCTCGGTTCGGTCGGTGCGACGTACGGCAGGTAGTCCTTGGGGAAGATCGACATCGGATACGTCGAGGTCCACGGCGAGTCGTTGCAGTTCTGCACCCAGCCGGTCGGCGGGTCGATCACCTGCGGCAGCTCGTCGAACGGCACGATCTCGTCGCCCGGGATAAGCGCCGACTGATCGCCGGGGACGACGCCGCGCCAGAACGCGTGGTCGCCCGTCGAGCGCTTGGGTGGCGCGGTGTTGTAGACGTACATCACGTGGCCGTCGCGATCGGCGTACATCGTGTGGAAGATGGGCCATTGCTGCATGCGCATGGCGTCGCGCCACTCGTCGAGGTTCTTGGCGAGGCTCATCTTCCAGTACTGCTCGAACATGCGCGGGCGGCTGGCGGGCGCGACGCGCAGCGCCGCCGTGATGCCCTCCCGCTCGACGACTACCGCCCCGTGAACCGATTTCTTGATCGTCAGCGGGAGGTTGCGTAGCGAGCCGTCGGGCTCGCGCACCTTGATGATTTCCTGCTCGGTCTCGAACTGCCGCACCTGCCCGTCGAGCACGTAGCCACCGTCGCGCAGCGTCAGCTTGAAGAGATCGCCGCCGGTTGGCCCGTTGGTCGTCTGCGTCCACGCGACGTACTCGGTGAAGTTCTGCCTCAACACCGGAAAGCCGACCCATATCGCGCCGTAGGAGGTCACGCCCGGCGCGGTCAGCTGCACTTCCATGTAGACGTTCCGGTCGACCCACGACAGGTGCGAGTTGCTCAGCAGCATGGCATTGCCAGACGCCGTCTTCGACGGGGCGATCGCCCAGCCGTTGGAGCCCTTGTCGACGAGCGTGGCCTGGCGTGCACGGCTCTCCACGTTTCCGGCGCTCGTCAGCCAGCCGTAATGGATGTTGCGCATGCCGTGCGCGTAGACGTCTTCAGCAGTGAGCGGCAGCATCCCTCTGGCCTGCGGGCTGAGCATGCTCGTGTGCTCGGTCGCCCAGGCGTTGAGGCCCGCCGCGAACGCCTGAATCAGCGGCGCGAATTCCGCCGACTGCTGCGTGGCCCATTGCCTGGCGCGTGCGGGGATGCCATTGGTGCGCACCCAGCGGTCGGAATCGATATAGGAATCGCCGTAGAACTCGGCGGCGCGCCCGCGTGCCTGCGCGTAGAGGCGCACGAGCAGCTCGGCGTGCCCTTCCATCTGGGCATATCCGTAGGCGTAGAAGAGGCTGGGGTGGTCGGGCGCGAAGATGTGCGGAATGCCGTAGTTGTCCCACAGGATCTCGGTGCCCTTCTCGGGGACCGCCGCCGCGCTCGGCGCGGCCGCGACGGCGAGAAGAACGGCGCCCAGGATCAGGGCCAGGTACGACCTGGATGCGAACAGCGGTTTGAGGCTTCCCATGGTGTCACCTTCCTCCGGAAAACGGATCGTTGGGACGCAGAAGAACCCATTGGAGGGGCTGGGCTACAACGTGCTCACTATACCGCAGGCGCCGGCTCGCCGGCGCAGAATCGTCCAAGCAGCGGTATATGCACCTGACTCCAGCCACGTTAGAGGCGACGGTCAGGCTGCTGAATCAACCAAATCAACCAATAAAAGTACCCGCATCGAATTCTTTGACGAGGCTACCTTGCCGGCACGCGTGCCCGGTCCGGATTGATCGCTGGGCGTTCCGTCGATTGGATTCGACCTTTGCGTGACTAGTTATGTGCCGACTTGACTTGCTCTACCGCGTCAGCTTCACGCCATCCAACCATGCGGTTCAAGGTTTGGGCCCAGGTGCCAACCACGAGGATTTTCGTCTTGCGGCGGTACTGTTTTCAGCCAGTTCACGCCCGACAAGACGA
>CAUZBA010000407.1:0-3308 GCA_963577635.1 Phycisphaerae bacterium | reverse complement strand
GGTAGAAGGGGTGACCGAGTATCTTCCGGTCAGTTCCACCGGGCATCTAATCCTGGCCTCGGCGCTGATGGGTCTCGACGACGACCCTCAATTGAAAGAGGCCGTCAATACCTACAACATCATCATTCAGGTGGGGGCCATCGCCGCGGTCCTGGGCCTGTATCGCCAGAGAATCGCGATGATGCTGGGGGCCCTCTGGGTCTACGGTGTGCGGCGGTCGCCGGATTCGGCGGACCGCGACAGCCTGCGCCTGGCCGTGAACCTGATCATCGCGTTCCTTCCGGCGGCGTTTCTGGGCACGCTGTTCGACGACATCATCGACGAGTACCTGTTTCATCCCTGGCCCGTCGTCGGGGCGCTGTTCGCCGGCGCCTGGCTGATGCTCGCGGTGGCGTACAGCCGCCGGCTCAGCCGCACCGAGCACCGCGGGCGCGACATGGACAACATCAACTGGCAGATCGCACTGCTGATCGGTTTCGGTCAGTGCATCGCCATGTGGCCGGGGACGAGCCGGTCAATGATGACCATCGTCGCGGCGCTGATGCTCGGCCTGCGTCCGCGAGCCGCGGCCGAATTCAGCTTCCTGCTCGGCCTGATCACGTTGAGCGCGGCGACCGGATACAAGGCCGTCTTCAGCGGCGCCGAAATGCTCGAACAGCTTCAGTGGTCGAACGTGCTGTTGGGCCTGGTCGTGGCCACCGTCTCAGCCGCCGTGGCCGTTCGCTGGTTCGTAGCGTTCCTCGTGCGCCACGGCGTAGCGCCGTTCGCCTGGTATCGGTTAGCGCTGGCGATTGTGCTGGCGGTGATGTTGTTGACGGGGTGGATGTGATTCGCGAGGCGCGAAATGGAAAGCGACGGAGCGACGGAGAGGACGGGCGGATTGCCTTGCCGCAACGCGGCAGTTCTTACGACACACTAGCAGGCGCAACCGAAGCGGACCTGTCGCCGTTCCACAACCCTCCGTCGCTCCGTCGCTTACCCTTACGGCTCAAGCAACACCTTAATCACATCCTCACGTCCGCTCGTTCGCATCGCGACGACGCCGTCGGCGAGTTTCATGCGCCGGCTGATCAGGCTGACCACGTCGACCTTCTGTTCCACGAGGGCCGAGAGCGCTTCGGGGAACGGGCCGCACCGGCTGCCGATGACTTTCAACTCGTGGATGACCAGGGGCGTCAGGTCGACCTGATGGGCGCCGCCGGCCACGGTGGTCTTCATCACGATCGTGCCGCGGGGTCGGACCATCTGCATGGCCACCTCCAGACCCTGCGGTGATCCGGTGCAATCGACCACGATGTCCTGATCCTGGCGCCGTCCGACGTCTTCCAGCAGGCGGTGCTTCACGTTCCACTTCTCACACAGCTCGAGTTTCTGAGGGTGCTTGCCCACGCAGCGCACCGTCGCGTTCAACTGGCTCATCACCTGGGCGCACAGCAGACCCAGTCGGCCGTCGCCCAGGACCGTGATGAAGGGGCGCCCCTCGATGGTCAACTGGCGTGTGATCTGGTAGACGGCGGCGAGCGGCTCTGTGAACACGGCCTGGTCGTCGTCCACATCGTCGGGCACGGAGACGAGATTCTGAGTCGGTAGCGTAAAGAGGTCGGCGAAGCAGCCGTCGCGCCGGTCGATGCCCAGGACGGATCGGTCGCGGCAGTGTCCGGGAAGGCCGCCGCGGCACATGTCGCACTTGCCGCAGACGCAGTTGATCGTTCCGACGACGCGCTTGCCGGCCAGCTTCCGCTTGTCGCGACCGTTCACCTGTTCGACGATGCCGACGAACTCGTGCCCAAGAACGCCTGAGAAGCCCATGTAACCGTTGCAGATCTCTTCATCCGTGGCGCAGATTCCCATCCGCAACGGCCGGATCAGCGCCTCACCGCCCTGCGGCTTGGGTTCCGGGGCGTGGGTCTGGACTTTCAGTTCCCGTTCGTCAAGGATCAGTGCGCGCAAGGCGATTCTCCCGGCTCATAGGTGTAAGTGTACAGCCTCGTAGACACTATCGGACACCTCCGCGACCGGCTCCAGCGGCCGTGGTGTCAGCCTCATGGGAGGGGATGCTGCCAGGATGAACAGAATGCAAAGAGCATGAAAGCAGCAGAGCGGAAGAGCAGGAAAGAAAGTGGTCTGGCTCCCATTTTATGCTTTCCTGCTCTCATGCTTTCCTGCTCTCCTGCTCTCACCGTGTCGCCGACACCCGATAACCGGTCACGGCTTACCGTTCCCCGTTCGCAGCAGGGATTCGATCTGCTGCTGCAGCTTTGCGACGTGCAGCGATCGGGTGCCCACGTGCACCTGTTCGACCTGGCCATCCGCGATGACGAATGTCTGGGGATAGGAGTTGACCCGAAAGGTCTCGGCGACCGTGCCCATCAAGTCCGACAGCACGGGCATGGTCAGTTGTTGCTCAGCCCAGAGATCGGTGATCGGCTCCTGCGGATCGCCCACGTGGACGCAGTACACCACGACCGGTTTGTCCTGTGTTTCTGCCCACTGATGGATCCGCTCAAGCCTCGGCAGGGCGACCATGCACGGCTTGCACCCGACCTCCCAGAACTGAAGCAGAATGACGCGGGCGTCCTCGTCCGAAAGCGTCCACCTGCCGCGAGTCTGTTTCGGTAGCGTGAAATCAGGCGCCGTGTGTCCCTGAAGAGCGTGCGGCCACAGCCTCATCTGCCCCACGAGACCGACGACGACCAGCACCAGAAAGGCGATGGCCATCCAGCGGAATTGTCGCCGCGTTTCACGCGATGATCGGTCAGTGCCCACAACGAGAAGTATAGGTCGGATGGGCACGAACTACGGAAGGCCTTCAGTCCCCAACGCCTCTGTCGCTCCTTCGAAATGGAGGGGAGACCGAACTCGCCTCGGAGCATTAAACGCTGTCACGTGATCGATGGTGCTGGACGTTGTTGGGTTTCGTCGCTCGCTCATCTGCCGGGGAATTGAATCCGAACTCGCCACACTCGTCTGCCGGTTCTACACGCCGCTGGTGCTGGACAATGGTGGGTTCCGTCACTCCCTCATCGGTCGTGACGGCGCTCGCCGTTCCGGCTCACGGGTTCCGACGCTCGCGATTCACTCGCGTCGGCGCTGCGTCGCTTCGTCGCTTTCCTCTACACTCTCCCCTATGGCCGCACAGCCCCGATTCCCTCGGATGATCATCCTGGCCAACACGGAGAAAGAGGCCGTCCGCAGCGCGCTCGAGCAATTGCGCCCGTGGCTCGCGGAGCGGGCCACCATACTGGCCGAACCGCAGATCATGAATCTTTCGCGGCGCAGCGTCAGTGAGCTGCCCGACGCCGACCTGG
>CAUZBA010000406.1:0-3328 GCA_963577635.1 Phycisphaerae bacterium | reverse complement strand
CCAATCGCCGAGGCGATCGCCGCGTTCTGCCGCGACACAAGGGTCGCAGACGCCACCGGCCGGGAGCACGCGGGTCTTCTGTCGTACGAAGATCTGGCCGAATACCACGCGGTTGTCGAGGCGCCGCTGCACGTGGACTATCACGGCCACGAAGTCCACAAATGCGGGCCGTGGAGCCAGGGGCCCGTGTTGCTACAGCACCTGTGCCTGCTGTCGGGGTTCGACGTGGCGTCGATGGATCACAACAGCGCCAATTACATCCACACATGGATCGAGTGCGCCAAGCTGGCATTTGCCGATCGCGAACGCTATTACGGCGATCCCGCGTTCGTCGATGTGCCGATGGATCGTCTGTTGTCGGCCGGGTACGCCGACGAGCGCCGGGTCCTGATCGATCGGAAGCGGGCTCGCCTGGGTCAACCTGATGGGTTCGCGTCGCCGCGCGCCGCACAGAGCCCATCGAGCGCCATACAGCCCGGTCACGGGGACACCACGCACCTGTGCGCTGTTGACGGCGAGGGCAACATGATCGCCGCCACGCCCAGCGGCGGATGGATGACCAGCAGTCCGGTCATTGCGGGACTCGGCTTCCCGCTGGGCACGCGGGGACAGATGTTCCGGCTCGACCCCGATCATCCCAACTCGCTGGCGCCGGGCAAGCGGCCGCGCACGACGCTGACGCCTTCGCTCGTGATGAAGGACGGCCGGCCTTACATGGTTTTTGGAACACCCGGCGGCGACATGCAGGATCAGTGGACGCTGCAGTTTTTTCTCAACGTTCTACATTTCGGCATGAACCTCCAGGAGGCGCTCGACGCCCCGAGCTTTCACAGCGAGCATTTTCCGAGCAGTTTCTATCCGCGTGAGGCTTATCCCGGTCGGCTCGTGGTGGAGAAGCCGATCGGCCCCGCGGTGCGCCGCGCCCTTTTGCGCCGCGGTCACGAGGTGGTCGTCGTACCCGAGTGGTCCAACGGGCGCGTTCTGGGCGCCCGCTTCGACGCGGATCGCGGTGTCGTCACCGGCGGCGCGTCGCCCCGGGGCGAAACCGGATATGCCATGGCGTGGTAATTCGGAAGGCACGAAGGCATCAGGCACGAAGGGGGGAGCGACGGAATGCCTTGTCCCTCCCACGGCGCGATGAATGCGGGCGTTTGCCACGCGGTCCTTTGCAGAGCGAGTTATTCAGAGCGCAAAAGCCTCCTACTTCGGATATGCTGCGCGGATGATTCATCGATCAGTTGTCGTGATGATGCTGGCTTTCTTCGCGGCCGCGACCATCGCGCAGGCTCAGACCGGCCCGGGGCTGGTGTTGCGTCCGTGGCCGGACGGCAAATCAGTCGAGGTCGCCGCCGACGCGATGTTCCTCGGCTCGGCGACGACCGACAACGCCGCGGCGGACATTCACCTGCGACGGTACGACGTCGGCGGCCGGTATCGCAGCGATCAAAGTGCCGCGCCGCTGTTCTCTTTCGGCGTTGATGTGACGTATCTCGATGTTGCGACCAGTGACCCGGCCCTGCCGGACAGCCTTGTGGATCAGTCGGTCGCTGCCGGCGTCGCGCTGGGCGAAACTGGTGGATGGGCGTTCGATGTCATCGTCGGTTTCGGTTACGCCGGCGACAACCCCTACGGCGACGACACCGCCCTGTACGCCATCGCGGACGTCATCGCGCGGCACCGTGTCGACGACCGTTCGAGCTGGCACGTGCTGCTGGACTACAACGGCAATCGCACGTTTCTTCCCGACGTGCCCCTGCCCGGTTTCGGCTACCACCACCGCAGCAGCGACGTGTTCAGCTACACGCTGGGCCTTCCCCACAGCGGCTTCGACTGGCGGCCGGCCGATCGCGTTTCACTCAGCGTCGGTTACGTCGTCCCGGTGACCTTCCGTGCCGTGGCCGCCTACGAGGTGACCGACGGCGTCAGCGTGTTCGGCCAGTTCGACAACCGTTTGGACGCATTCACCCTCGACAGCACGCGCGATCACCGGCGGCTGTTCTTCCAGCAGCGGCGCATCGAGGCGGGCGTGCGAGTCCGGCCGCACGACATGGTCGACATCACCCTGGCGGGCGGCTACGCATTCGACCAGGAGTTCGAAAGCGGTTTTGATACGCGCGACCGCGACGGCGTGGCCGATGTCAGCGATGAACCTTTCATACGCGCTGCGCTGAATCTTCGATTCTGAGAGCGATGCTCGACATCACGCAACCGCCATCCCGGCCTCTGGTTGCCGCGTCGATTCTGTCGGCGGATTTCGGCAGGATGGCCGAGGAGTGTCGAGACGTGCTCGCTCGCGGCGCCGACCTGCTGCACTTGGACGTCATGGACGGCCACTTTGTGCCGAACCTGACGATGGGCGTCGACATGTGCCGCGCCCTGCGCCGCCACCTGCCGCGAACGTACCTCGACGTCCACCTGATGGTCGAGCGGCCGGCGCAATACGTTGAGCCGTTCGCCGACGCCGGCGCCAACCTACTTTCGTTTCACCTCGAGTGTTCCCGAACCTTGCGTGACGACGGCGACGAGGCGGCGGCATTGATCGAGCGCATCCATTCGTGCGGTATGGATGCCGGCCTAGTCATCAATCCTCCCACGCCACCCGACGGGCTGGAGCATTTTCTGGATCAAATAGAACTGATCCTCGTCATGAGCGTCCACCCCGGCCGATCCGGCCAGAAATTCATTCCGGACGTGTTGGGCAAAGCGCGGTGGATCGCCGGCCGCATCGGGCCGGGAACGCGTCTGGAGATGGACGGCGGCCTGAACGGCGACACCGCGCCCCAGGCCGTCACGGCGGGCGTGGACGTGCTGGTGACCGCGTCGTCGCTGTTCGGCGCCGCCGATCGCGCCTCGGTCATCGAGGGTTTTCACGCGCTGGATCAAGCCCGAAAAAGTTGACGCTGCTTCGGGCCGATCATACGATCAGACGCACAAGCCCAATGTGCCGCATGGGGATTGGTGTAATGGTAGCACGACTGACTCTGGATCAGTTAGTATAGGTTCGAATCCTATATCCCCAGATTTTTCTACGCTTCGCGGGGCGTCGCAAGTCACAAGTCAAAAGCGAGTGAGCTTGATGTCGAGGCCGCCGCCTTGAGACTTGAGTCTATTTCCCGCGGTCTTCAGGTTCAATTCGCGATCAGGCCGACCAGCAGCCTGCCCCGATGATCGATGTTTGTCGGGAATTGCTCACGGATCTTGACCTTGCCCCATGAAACGAGTCCATGTCGAATGTCAGTGAATTCGTCATGGACGCATTCAGGGACTGGCAAGGATCATGGCCAAGAAACGGCAGGGCGCTGAGCAGATCATCCCAAAGCTGAGGGAG
>CAUZBA010000405.1:0-3330 GCA_963577635.1 Phycisphaerae bacterium | reverse complement strand
CCCGCCGGTGAAGAACTCGGGCGCGTTGGCCTCATCGGTGACGACGTGGCCGAACTGATGGGACAGGGCGCCGTGATACGACCGGCAGATCGAGCTGAGGGCCAGGGCGTTGGCCGCGGTTCCGGTGAAGACGAAGAACACCTCGCAGTCGGTCTCGAACCGTTCCTGAATGAGATGCGTCGCCTTCGCGGTGATCGGGTCGTCGCCGTAGGCGAGGGCATACATGGTGTCCGGATCGTCATTGGCCCGCTGCATCGCCTCCCAGACCTGCGGGCAGATCGGGGCGGCGTTGTCGCTGATGAACTGGAGCTTGAAGCTCGAAGATGCCCGGGGCGCCGTCATGTGTCAGCCTCCACTCGTCTGATTGATGCAATGCGCCCCGTGCCTGCCGTGCGCTTAGGGCGAGGGGCGTGGCGGACGGCCTGCCTGCAGGCTTCGAATCGAGCGGGAAAATGTTGCATGGCGGCCACGCAACGGGACCGAGCTATCATACGGACTGTGCAGCCATACGTCATGGGGACGAGCATGACGACGCATCAACCGACAATGCCGCTCCGGGCAGTGCTGTCGTCGATGATGATGGTCACGCTGTGGGGCTGGGCCGCCGCCGTCGCAGGCGCCGCCGATCATGGGCCTCCGCTTGAGCAGTCGTTTACGCTCGATGGCGCCCTCGGAGCCAATGCCGCCGCCAACGTGGCCGCCGATGCCGCCGCGCAGGGCAAGGACGGAACGACGTTCGTTCAGTGGCTAGGCGACAACCTTCGTGTCAACGTGGACGTCATCGGACGCGTCATGACGACGTCGAGGCGCGGCGAAGCGGAGGGCTTCGTCGCCGTGGGTCTGGACGTGCACAAGGTGCTCTCCGACAGCGACGGTGATTTTGCGACCATGGTGCTGCAGCCGTACGCGATCCGCCGTGACAACGTCTAACGCAGGCCCATCGAGGAGGATGAGGACGACGCGTTCACCGTCGAGCTTCACGACTTCTACGTGAACGTGACGCGCTGGGGCAGGGGGCGGACCAACTTCAAGATCGGACATTTCGACGTGCCGTTCGGTCTCGAGCCGCTCGTGGACACCCACTTCACGCTGCACCAATACGCGACGCGACACGATACGGGCTTCAAGAAAGACTGGGCCATGTCGGTCAACGGTGCGTGGCCCGATTTCGAGTACGAGGTGTCGCTGACGCGCGGGACGGGATTGGACTTCACGGGCGACGACGTGGATCCTTATCTCGTGGCCGGCCGCATCGGCACACCCTCCGACCGCAACGTTCACGCGGAGCTTTCGGCGCTCTATGGAGAAATCGTGAGCGACGGCGGGTTCCATTTCGTAGACGACAGCGACCCGGCCGGTGCACGTGCCGAAGCGGCCGGTGTTCTGCGCCGCTTGCGGGTGGGAGTCGACTGGGCGTGGCTTGTCGATCAGTTCACCTGGCGAAGCCAGGTCTCAGGAGGCCGGGATCGGGACCAGGATGCGTTCAACATGGTCACCGAGCTGCACTGGACCACGGTCGATGAGAAGCTGCGGCTCTACCTGCAGGGTTTGTACATCGGGCAGGACGCTTTCACGAAGTGGGACGAAGACGTATTCATTCGCCTCGGCATGGTGTGGAGCATCCAGGAACGCCTGACGTTCAGCGCCCAGGTCAGCCAGGACGTGGCCAGGTGGATCGAAAGCATCGGGGGCGTGCACCTGAAGGACACGCTGTTCGCATTTCAATTTCGACTGAGGTTCTGACCGGAGGTTACCGCCATGCGGTTTCGACTCAGGTTCTTGCGGGCAGCGGGCTTCGGGTTCTGGCTGTCGGTCGCGAGCCAGTTGCCGGACGCCAACTGCGCTTTGAGAAACCCGGACCGGCAGATCTACGAGACGTTTCGCGAGGCGACCAGCTATCGCACCGTGGTGGCGAACGTGGATGCGAAGCTCAAACCGCTGATCACCCGGCGGCTCAGCAGCGAGCTGTCGTTCACCGATCTGGGCAAGCACGCCGTGTATCTCGTTCTGAACGAGGGTGTCCCGATCGGCATCGTGCACGCGCGCACGGAGATCGGCCGGCGCGGCTCGGTCGAGCTGGCCTGGGCCCTCGATCTGGATCTGAACGTCAAGGACTTTCGCGTGCAGCGGTCGCGCGACAAACACCGAAACGCGGTTGAATCGGATGCGTTCCGGGTCCGGTTGGTGGGAAGAGACTTCAAAGGGCTGCTGGATCTGCTGAGCGACGACCTGCGTTCGATCGACCGCGCGGTCCTGAGCGTGCCCGACGACCCGCAGCGCATCGCGCACACGGTTGTGCTCAGCGGGTTGAAAACGCGGGCCATCACGGAGATGGCGTTCGAACGTTCGGTGCTCCAGGCCCGGTTGCTGGGCAACGTGCATCGCTTTTTTCCTACAACCCACAAGGTGACCAGGCTCAACGTGACGTACGGACAGGAGATGGCCGCGACCATCGAACGTTCGAGCGCCGGCCGGGATCAGATCGACCGCCTGGCTCTGACCGTGCTGCGTGCGGTCGATGAAGCGGGCGGATCGCTCGGGTCACTCGTTTTCAGTCGCTGGTCCGCACACCCGGCGACGCCCGAGTGCTGGTTCGCAGTGAGCCCCGACGGCACGATTCGCAAGACCCTGCTGATCGGGGACGTGATGGGGCCGACGCGCGACCGGGCGGCGTCGCTGGCAGGGATGGACTTCAATAGGTTGGCGTCGAGGCTGGCGTCTTCGCCGGCGTCCATGCCGGCGGGGAAGGATGCGGGGTGCGCCGATCTGCGGGGACGGGATCGTTCAACCCCGGATGTCGCCCGATGCGGACTTGAGTTGGAGCGCCCCGATGTCCGGCCCCGGGCATTGGCCGATCCATCCTCGTTCCTGGAAGAGGCCGAGGCACCGGTCATCCTCGACGAGATCCAGTACGCACCGCACTTGCTGCACCACATCAAGGACCTGATTGACGAAAGCAGAACCCCGGGCAGATGGCTGCTGGCAGGGTCGCAGAGTTTCTCGCTTATGCGCGGCGTCGGTCAGACGCTCGCGGGCCGCGTGGCCGTCCTCACGCTGGATCCGCTGTCCGTCGCGGAGAGTCGAAAGTTCCCGGCGGCGCCGTCCTTCGACCACGTTCTGCGAAAAGCATTCGGGACCGGCGGCACGCGCTCATCTTCCGGGAAGACCGGAAAGGTCGTTGATCTCGCGAACTGGTTGCTTCGAGGTGGATCCCCTCAGGTGTGCGTCGAACAGCAAGTGGACCGTCAGATCTGGTTTCCCAGCTATGTTCAGACGTACCTTGAGCGCGATGTGCGCGACCTCGCCCAGGTGGGCGATCTGACCGCGTTC
>CAUZBA010000404.1:0-3361 GCA_963577635.1 Phycisphaerae bacterium | reverse complement strand
GGCGGCCGCTGGCCATCTTCCTGGTCACGACAGGAGCGGTGTTCGCCGTGACCACGCCACATGTCGTGCTCGATTTCGGCAACTTCTGGGACGTCATGATGCAACAGAAGTCGACCTGGTACGACAAGGCCCCAACGACGCCGACCGGGATCCTCTACCAGTGGTTCGACGCAACATCACTGGCCGCGGGGTTGCCTGTCGCGATCACCTGCCTGCCGGGAGCCCTCTGTTTCGGGAAGGGTCGTCGTCGCAAAATGGCCCTGGCGGGCCTCTGTGTCGTCGTCTATTACCTTTTCTGGCGCGGCTACCTGCCGCCGCGGTTCGTGACCGCGGTCGTTCCGATCCTGTGCCTGTTTTCGGCTGCGCTATGGGGTTGGTTCATGGCGCGCGATCGTCAATGGGTGCGCAGGGCGAGCTTTGCCTTCGTGGCGATGGCCATTGTCTGGTCGCTGGCCGGCTCCGTCATGGGCGTCACCCAACGTTGGCTGGATGCCCGCACGGTTGCGTCGCGCTACATCGACCGAAACCTACCGCGCGGCAGCAGGATCGGAATTGCAACCGATCACAACGACCATTGGACGCACCACCGCTGGCGGTACCCTCGCATCGATTTCGAGGTCCATCGGGATGCGCACTTCCTTCAACGCCCTGAATACATCATCGTCACGTCGCGTGAACTCAAGATCATGCGAAAGGCACTGAAGTCAGACCGATTGCGTCCCGACAATCTCTGGAATCCGGCATTCCACAGCGACTGGTATCTGAACGATCCACCCATTCCGGCGATCTTCGCCTTCTATCGTGAGCTCTTTGCAGGTCAGACGTATGAGGAGGTTGCCGCCTTCATGCCCTGGCCGCCGATGCGCATCGTCGGGGCGGCGCCGGATGTCCATCTCTATCGCCGTCGTGAAGGAACCATTACAAACAGCAATTGACTGATCGTCAATTGTAATTTTCTTTTCGCATTCACCCTTTGCTTCCCCGTTCCACGTCTGCAACTTCGGAGCCTCCGGGCGACATTCCGTAGACGACGAAGTGAAAGCTAAGCGGCTCATAGCCGTGCTCGCGGCAGATGCGGTCACGCAGTTCTTCCAACTCCGGCATTGCGAACTCGACGATTGCGTTGGTGTCCAGGCAAACGAGGTAGCCCTTGGGTTCCAGCCCGAAGCTCAACTGGTAGTGCGTCTGCTTGGAATCGATCAGGACCTCACTGACGATGTTCGCCTCGAGCAGGTGCTTGAGCGTGCGGTAGATGGTGGCTTTGCTGACGCGGTGGCCGACACGCCGCATCTCGTACATCAATTGCTCGACTTCGAATACGCCGCTCTTGCTGAGCACGGAGTCAAGAATCTTTGCCCGCTCAGAGGTGAACTTCAAACCGTTGCGTTTCAGGAACCGCCGAAAGATCGCGCACACCGGCTGAATCTGCAAGTCATTGATGGCTTTGACCGTGTTGTCCGGCATCACCTAATATTCTAACCGCGCGGGGCCAGCCCGGATTTCTCACGAGTTCTGCCGTTCTGAGATCGAAAGGAACGCGGTGACGGGCTTGATGCGGTGCCTTCAATATTCGGCCGGTGACGGTGCGCATCCCAGCGCGGCGAAACTCCTGAGAATTGCGGGCTTGGTACGATAATCCTCCCGGTGGCGACTGGTGGCGGCGTTGGTATCTTCAGGACGATGTCACAGTGAGCGTTCAATTGACGAAATCTACCGAAAAGATCGGCGTGGGTCTGATTGGTTGCGGCACGGTCGGCACCGGCGTGGTGCGCCTGCTTCAAGAGCAGGCCGAGTATTACGCGAAACGTCTCGGGCGGCGCCTCGAGCTGCGTCGGGTCCTCGTGCGTGACCCCAGCAAGCCGCGGTGCAACGGGATGGTGGACCGCGCGTTGCTCACCGACGACTTTGAAAGCTTTATCGAGACGCCGGACATGCTGATCGTCGTGGAAGCGGCGGGGGGTCGGGGGCTGGTCAGTGGCTACGTTCGCGGAGCACTCGACGCTGCGAAGCATGTCGTCACTGCCAACAAGAGCCTCCTGGCAGCGGAGGGCGCCGAGCTGTTCGCGCTAGCGCGCAAAAGAAACGTTGCAATCGCGTTCGAGGCCTCATGCGCCGGCGGCATCCCGATCATCACGGCGCTGCTGTTCGGCCTGGCAGCAAACCGTATCGAAGGTCTCTACGGGATCCTGAACGGAACGTGCAACTACATCCTCACCGAGATGACCCAGCGGCGCAAGACCTACGCGGATGCTCTGGCCGAAGCTCAGGATGAAGGTTTTGCCGAGGCCGATCCGGCGCTCGACGTCTCGGGATGCGACGCGGCTGAGAAGCTTTCGATCCTCGCATCACTGGCGTTCGGAGCCGCGGTTGAAACCGCGACGGTGGCGTGCGAGGGGATTGATCGGCTCGATCTGTCCGACATCCAATTCGGCGCCGAGCTGGGTTACGAGATCAAGCTGCTGGCGATCGCCGAACGCTCCCAGGACCAGTCACGATCGCCGGCCACGACGCAGCAAGCGAAGTTGTCATTGCGTGTGCATCCCTGTTTCATCCGCGGAGACCTGCCGCTGGCCCAGGTGCATGGGCCGTTCAATGCGCTAGCCGTCTACGGCCACGCACTCGGTCACTCGATGTACGTCGGACGCGGTGCGGGGCAGATGCCCACGGCGAGCGCCGTGGTCGCCGACCTGCTGAACGTTGCCAGCGGCTGGTATCCACGGGCGTTCAGCGAAATGAACGTCTGGCTCGACCAGCAGCCTCCGGCGGTTCTCAGCGATCCGGATGACCTCACGAGCAGGTTCTACCTGCGCATCAGCGCCCGCGATGTGCCCGGCGTCGTCGCCAAGGTCAGCGCGATCCTTGGCCAGGAGGGCATCAGCATGGGGGCGTTGCTGCAGCACGAGGTTGCGGCAGGGCAGTTCGTTCCCGTCGTGATCGTCACCCACGAAGCCCGCCAGGGCGCGGTGACGCGGGCCATGAAAAAAATCGAAAACCTCGATGTGGTCGATGGATCACCCGTGTGCCTGAGAATCGTGGATCTGCCGGCGGGGTGAGCCCTTTAACCCGCATTTCTCACGAGTTTCACCGCCCAGCGGGCGGGTTCGTCCGCTGGCTTCGTCCTCCGTGCGTCCTTGCCAGAGATCGAATTCGCCGCGCTGGTGTGCCACTGTCACCGGCTGAGTATCGAAAGCGCCGCCACAAGTCGCAACACCCCCGGTCTTTACACCACCGAGCGGCGAAACTCGTGAGAAATGCGGGTTAACAGCAACGGCGCAATCGAAGTTGGAAACAATTCTGGGATTCGCTGTGTCATGACCCACCAAGGCGCTCGAGCAGGGCAGGCAGTTGTGCCGTGAACTGG
>CAUZBA010000403.1:0-3392 GCA_963577635.1 Phycisphaerae bacterium | reverse complement strand
GGCGGATGGCGGCGTGGCACCGTGTGGGGGCTCGCCGCGCTGTCATGGGTAACGGCACTGGGGTGCAAGCAGATTGCCGCGACCGTGCCCCTGACCATTCTGCTCTACGAGGGGTGCATCCTTGCCGTTCGCGATCGGTTGTTGCCGAGGCGCCGGCTTGTGCTGCTGTTCGGCCTCGCGGGCGCAGGGGTCCTGATCGCGGCCCTTCTTTTCGGCAGCAGGGCGCTCACCGCAATCCAGGAGGTGTATGCCCATCGCGATTTCACGATGGGGCAGCGCGTCCTCAGCCAGGCGCGGGTTCTTGTCTTCTACATGAGCTTGATTCTGTTTCCCCATCCATCACGTCTCAACCTGCTTCACGACTTCGAGAAGTCGTGGTCATTGATCGAACCCGCAACGACGCTCGCCGCGACCGGGCTGATCGGCGTCCTGATCGTGTGGGCCGCCGCCGGTTTTCGCCGCCATCGGTTGGCGTCCTTCTGCATCCTCTGGTTCTTTGGTCAACTGGCTATCGAATCGTCCGTATTTCCCCTGGAAATGATCTACGAACACCGCCTCTACCTGCCGATGTTCGCCGTGTCGCTCGGGGCGCCGGCGCTGTTGCTCTGGTTTCCTGTCGGTCGATTCCGCACCGCATCCGCTCTTCTCCTGGTGGCAATTGTCGCCCTGGGCGCCGGAACGGTGCTGCGCAATGAAACGTGGCGTGATCCGGTCGAGTTCTGGTCGGACGCGGCGGCCAAGAGCCCCGACAGCCCCAGGGCGCACAACAACCTTGGCCTGGCGCTCCAGCGGGGCAAACAGTTCGAGGAGGCGATTGCCTGTTATCGCCGCGCCGTGGAACTTTCGGGTGAGAACCACACCGACCCGATTCAGAACCTGGCCAATGTCCTGGCCTCCGTCGGTCGTTTCGAGGAGGCGATCGGCAACTACGGACGGATCCTCCGGGAACAACCCGACGACGCCAAGACCCACTACAACCTCGCCAAGACATTGAGCATGCAAGGGAACCTGGACGCGGCGGAAACGCACTATCGAGTGGCGCTTCGTCTCGAGCCCAACGCCGAAACCCATCATGCCTTGGCGTATCTGCTTCGCTCAAAGGGGAATGTTCCCGAAGCGATCGCCCACTATCGCCTAGCGCTGCAGATTGATCCCAGGCGCGCCGAGACGCAGCACAACCTTGGTCTGATTCTTTATCGTTCGGGTGACATCGGCAAGGCGATCGACCTGCTTGCCGAGGCCGCGCGCATTACGCCCGACTGGTCCGCACCGCTGAACACGCAGGCATGGATCCTGGCGACGAATCAGGATGCCGCCGTCCGTGATCCGGCGCGAGCCGTTCGACTCGCCGGCCTCGCGTGCGAACTGAGCGAACACCGCAGCGCCCACGACCTCGACACGCTCGCCGCGGCCCTCGCAGCGGCGGGCCGGTTTGAACGCGCCATCGACGCGGCCCGTCAGGCGCTGGCGCTCTCGGAATCCGATGAGCAACTGGCAGTAGGCATCCGCCGGCGTCTCGAACTCTACGAAAGGGGCGAAGCGTATCGCGAGGTCCCGGGGGGCGGCTGAGTAATGGCTACTGTGCAGGAGGGGATTAGGGGACGGTCGCCGCAAGCGAGCCGATCCCGTGGCTGCAACGCAACACGTTGCAGTTCATGCGGACTCTCAACGGCCCGCCATGAGCATCGCGCCCACGGGCACCGCGGATTCACCGAGCACCGCGGGTACGACCTTGAAGTTCTCGGCAAACGGTGCAAAGACGTGCCGGCGCACGGCCGTGTCAAGGGCCTCGAATAGCGGCGGTCCAGTCAGGGCGACGCCACCGCCGATCACGATGACCTCCGGGTTGAGCAGGGCGATAACGTTGCACAGCGACCGGCTCAGCGAATCGATCACGTCTTCCATCAGGCGGGCTGCCGTCGGGTCGCCGCGCTGCCATGCCTCGGCCACTGTCCGCGCGTCGATGCTTTTCATTTCACCGCCGCAGCTTGCGATGAAGTCTCTGCCTTGCGGGCCTTCGGCCATGGCTTTCGCCCGACGGCCGATGGCCCAGCCCGAGCAGAGACACTCGACGCGGTCCCAGCGTTCCAGGAGCGTCGACCAGGTCCAGGTGTGGCCGAACTCCATGGCCCCCAGGCGGCCGGTGTAGAGTTCGCCGTCACGCACCAGGCCGCCGCCGATGCCGCTGCCGATGTTTGTATAAAAGGTAGAGCCGCACCCGCGACCCGCCCCCACGGTGGCCTCGGCGAGTGTGGCCGCGTCCGTGTCGTTCGCGACGCGGCAGGGAACGCCGAACGTCTCCAGCGCCCATGCGGCCAGTTGCTTTCCCTCCCAGCCTTCGACCTGGTGACTCGTGATGACACGGCCGTCGGTCGTGTCCACCGGCCCGCCGAATCCGAACCCGATGGCCGCGGCGGGGCCGTCGGCAAACAGCGTCTGCACCATGCGCCGAAGCTGGAGGAGAATTGCGTCGGCGCCGCCTTTGCAGTCGGCGGTTTCGCGGACCGTCTGCTCGACGCGGCCGTCGGCGCCGCCGCGGATCGCCTGGAGCTTGGTGGCGCCGATCTCGACGCCGATCAGTCGTGCGGTATCGTCCATCGTTGGCATCTTTACGTCGATCGCCGGCGGCCTTATCGTAGTCGCATGCGCGATTGGGTCCAGAGTTATCTCGCCGAACACAAGCGCGTCGTCGATTCGATCGACGTCGACAGCGTAACCGCCCTGATAGATCTGCTGCGCGAAGCTCGCCAGGACGGCCGGACGCTCTTCGCATGCGGCAACGGCGGCAGCGCCGCCAACGCGAGCCACCTCGCCGTGGACCTCGGCAAAGGCGCGAGCCTCGGCCGGCCCAGGCGCTTTCGTGTCCTGAGCCTCAACGACAACGCGCCGTACCTGACCTCTTTGGGCAACGATATGAGCTACGACGATGTGTTCGTCGAGCAACTGATCAACCTCGCTGCACCGCGGGATCTGCTGCTGTGCATGAGCGTCAGCGGCAACAGCCCCAACGTCATCAAGGCGCTTCAATGGGCCAACGATCACGACTTGGAGACCATCGGCCTGGGATCGAACCGCGGCGGGCGACTTGCCGAACTTGCCCAACACGGCATTCTGATCGACGACACTCACTTCGGCCGTGTTGAGGACGCACACATGCACATCTGCCACATGCTGTGCTACGCGTTTATGGAAAACGAGTAGTCGGCATTCAATAATTAGTTGTCCCTGAAAAATGCATAAACTTCTTGCTGTCCAAGAGCTTGGGCGATTGAGATCGAGTATAAATCACAAGGAATCAATGCTAGTCGTTTCCAAAGCTTGCAAAATCGGTTCCATGAAGGCACGGATGCTATGCAACCCAAATCCTCCCCCCCCCATCGACGGACCTGCAT
>CAUZBA010000402.1:0-3406 GCA_963577635.1 Phycisphaerae bacterium | reverse complement strand
GCCGCGCCGATGCGACGGCCCGTGGCGGATACCTCTGTATCAAACAGCTCGAAATGAAGCGGAAATGGGTTCCCGGCGAGGTTCGCGTGGCGGTTCAGGGTTTCGGCAACGCGGGCCAGTTCATCGCCCTGCTGCTTCACCGGGACGGTTACCGCGTCGTTGCCGTGAGCGACTCGCGCGGCGGGATTTACAACCCCGACGGATTCGACGTCCCAAGCCTCATCCAGGTCAAAAACGAGACGCGCCAGCTCAAGGCCGTCTACTGCAACGGCGCCCTGGCCGAGATGATGAAGGCCGAAACCATCAGCAACTCCCAGCTCCTGGAACTCGACGTGGATATCCTTGTCCCCGCGGCCCTGGAAGATCAGATCACCGACGAGAACGCGGCCAGGATCGAGGCACCGGTGATCCTCGAGCTCGCCAACGGCCCCACCACCACCGGTGCCGACAGCATCCTGGCCGAACACGGGAACCTGGTCATTCCGGACATTCTGGCGAACGCGGGCGGCGTCACGGTCAGCTATTTCGAGTGGGTGCAGAACAAGGCCGGCGACTACTGGTCGCTCGATACCGTGCACCGGCGCTTGCACGAAACGATGGCGCGCGAATTCGAGACGATCTACGGTCTGATGGAACGTCACGAAGTGGACATGCGCACCGCCGCTTACATCCACGCCCTCAGCCGCATCGGCGCGGCCATTCAGTCGAAGGGCACGAGAACCTATTTCGCCAGCTCAGAGTCGCCACGGCCGGCGGTCGCCCCTGCCTGGATGACGGGCGACACGGGGCGCGACCCGGAGGCCGGGTCGCAAGTCGCAAGTCACAAGTAGTGAGCGTCAAAAGTCTTCTTGCCAAGCGCCGTCCCGCGCACGACGCGCCCCCACGGCATTCGACATTCCCGACTTGCGACTCTCACTACTTGAGACTTGGGACTTCGTCTACTGCACCCCCGCTTCGGTTTGCCATTGAAGGATCTGCCGCGACGACATCATCACACACGTTCCGCCGCGACGGCGGGCCAGATCGCACAGATCAGGCGCGTTTCGCTGCATGAGGATCACGTCGAGCTGCACGCCGGGCTCTGGTTTTAGAAGCGTCGCGAGTTGTTCGACCTGGTCGTCAAAGACGCGCTGACCGGTGACCAGGACCAACTGTTTCGCGCCGCCCGCCAGGGCGAGCTCGACGGCGGGGTAAAGGTCGGCGGCACCCAGAGCCTCGGCCGAGTCGAGAAACGCGTTGATTCCGTCCGACACTGTGCCGGTGGTGGCCGTTGGCGCCGGGTACGAAATCGGGCCCTGCTCCATCGCAAACACGACGCGCAAGCCCCCGGGGTGACCCCCCTTCCCGGCCAGGATCCGCACGGCTTTCTTGACCGGATCGAACCAGCCGAGGCGCGTGCCCGACGCGTCGATCACGAGGCACGCGTCGGCCTGCACGCGGACCCCGAGCAAGTTGGCAGACGCGTCCGTGAACGGGTTGGCGTCCGGGTCGTACCCGATCGCCTCGCGATGGGCCTCCCGTGGGTCGACCGTGATCCCCGTTGGCGTTTCGGCGCTCTTGATCAGCATGATCACCGCGGTCGCGACACCACCGGCGAGGGCCGCCATTACCAGAACGAAGACCAGAACCACGGAAACCTTGATCGCCCTTTTCTTCAGCCGCGCCACGGGAACGCGATTGACATCGATCCGGACGGTGCGCCCCGATCGTGTCGTGAACGTCTCGGCACCTGACGCCGTCGCGGCGCCCGGCTCCTGCCCGGGCGTTTGCGGCCGCGACGGCCGCTCGGGTCGACGCAACGGTTCGACATTGTGGGACACCGGGTCGGCCGGCACCGCCATGAGTTCGCCGCAGTTGGCGCAACGGCAGACGCCGCCGGCGAAACCGACATCGAGCTGAAGATTCTGCGAACAGCTCGGGCAGCGGATTCCCAGGGCGCCGTCGCGAGCGATGAGCGAGCGACGGAATCCACCGTCTAATGAAGACGAGACGCCTGATCGACTCTTTCGCATTTGAGCCAAGTCCGAATTCCGTGTCTCCGCGAACGCCGTGGCGAGAGAAGAGCGAGCCACGAAATGCCTTGTCCTCAATGGATCGGCGCAATGCCTTTTCTGCCCGTCGAGCGACGAAATTCGTTCCCCCCTCTTGCCACTTCAGCGCAACGGCGTCCCGGCGGGGTCCATCAGCCACACGTAGAAGAAGCCGGCCGAAATCCCCGGGAAGGATTCGCCCAGATTGATTTGCGCGATATTGATCTGGGTGGCTTGCGGTAGAGCGGGCGGCGCCGCGACGTGCGGCGTCCGCACCGGGTTCGTGGGACGGTGGTACACGACCAGTTCGGCGCGGTCGACGCCCGCAAGCTGTTTGGCCAGCTTGAACCCGTCGTACAGATCGCCGACGCTGTCCACAAGGCCCGCGGCCAGTGCCGCTTCACCGCTGAGAATGCGCCCGTCGGTGACCTGCGCGAACCGATCGGGCGGAATGTCGGGCCGTGCCTGGCGAACGACGTCGAGAAACCCCTGATAGAAATCGTCGACGAGAGATCGCAGCACCTGTCGGTGCTCGTCGGTGAGGTCGCTCAGCGGAGATCCTGCGTCCTTATTGCTGCCCGAAGTGATGGCCTCGGCCTCAATGCCGATCCGCCCCAGCGCCGGCTTGAAGCTGATGGTCTGGACGATCACACCAATGCTCCCGGTCACCGTAGTCGGATGGGCGACGACGCTGTCCGCGGCGCAGGCCAGGTAGTACCCTCCGCTGGCCGCCACATCCATCATCAAGGCCACGATCGGTTTGCCGCTGCGTTTTTTGAATCGCAGGAGTTGGCGATACATCGTGTCGCTCGCGGTGACCGTTCCGCCGGGCGTATTGAGGCGCAGCAGAACCGCTTTAACGCGCTTGTCGGTGCGCGCCTTCTCCAGCTTCTCGTGCAGGAGGCCCGCGGGATTCTCGCCGATGCTCAGAACTTCACGCCGGCGGGCGTTGTAAAGCATGCCCGAGACGTCAATCATCGCCACGCGCGCCGGACGGTACCCCCCTTCCGACTCGACGACCGTTGCCGTCAACGGATCACCCGCCGCGGCGCCGCCGATGGTCAGCGTCAGGGGACCGCAGGCGGACAACGACAACAGCATCTCGAAAAAGATCGACATCGCAGCACTGTGGCGAGCGAGAGACATGGTGTGATTGTACCGGGCCAGGGGAATGGAGTGGGGTCAACTTCCCAATGACCGACACCGCACAAGGCGGGTAGTCAGTAGGATTTTGACAGGATTAGCCCGCATTTCTCACTAGGGCAGCCGCTCATCGGGAGTTTGGCCTGATCGTGATGCTCGTGATGCCACGGGCGAACGGATCGCGCGGTGGGGTTCGGTGGTGTTGAATTGTCCGGGTTCGGGGTTGCGAGGGG
>CAUZBA010000401.1:0-3421 GCA_963577635.1 Phycisphaerae bacterium | reverse complement strand
CGGCCCACCATGGCACAACACAATGATCTCCGGGTTGATTCCCTTCGCTGTATCACAGATTTCCTGCACCTTCGCGGGGGTCTCTTCCAGTGTCAACGCGGTCGAGGCCCCGATCGCCCCCTTCGTGGTCAGCCCCATATGCGCGACGACCAAGTCGGCACCTGCCTCCGTCATCGCTTTCGCCTCTTCGACGTTAAATGCATAGGGGGTGGTGAACAGGTCCAGTTCGTGCGCCGCGCGAATCATCTCTACCTCGAGGCCGTAACCCATTCCGGTCTCCTCCAGATTGGCGCGAAACAGCCCGTCGCATAGACCCACGGTCGGGAAGTTCTGCACGCCGGAGAATCCTGCATCGCGCACCTGCTTGAGGAAGACGTCCATCAAGCGCGTCGGGTCCGTGCCGCAGACGCCGGCCAGAACCGGGGTGTCCTCTACGATGGTCAGCACCTCGCCGGCCATCTCCATCACGATCCCGTTCGCATTGCCATAGGGCATGCAGCCGGCCAACGACCCGCGACCGTTCATACGGAAGCGACCGGAGTTGTAGATGATCAGCAGATCAACACCGCCAGCCTCCTGGCACTTGGCGCTGATGCCGTTGCCCGCGCCGCCGCCGATGATCGGGACGCCGTCCGCGATGCGGGCCCGTAGCCGGTCCACTATCTGCTGTCGTGTAAAGGCCATGGCGATCTCCCCTATTCCGCGCCCTGAGCGATTAAGTCCAGCATCATCTCTACCGCCCGGGCCGAGAATTCCGGGTCGTTGATGTTGTGATCAATCTCGACCAGCGGAATATCCTCGTTGAGATGGGCCTTGATGGCGTCAAACATGGCCTGGTCGGCCTCGCGATCGCAGAACATTTCGCCGTCACCGTCGAGGATCGACACGCCTTTGAGTGGAATAAGAAAAGCCACCGGTCCTTTCGCTGCGTTTGCCTTCTCCGCAAACACCTTTCCCATCTTTGCATTCTCTTCCTGGTCTGTTCGCATCAACGTAACCGATGGATTCCATTCGTAGAACTGTCGTCTAGCCTTCTTGTATTCTTCAGGCACGGTATCGATGCCGCCGAAGTTCGCCATGTCCACACATCCGGGCACAATCAATTGCGGTAGTCCCATTTGCCCGGCTGCATCCAGGCGCGCGGGACCGGCGTCAAAGACGCCACCACAGACCGTGTCGGCCCACTCGGTGGTCGTGATGTCCAGAACGGCGTCGACCAGGCCCTCCGTGATCAAGCTCTCCATGGCCTTGCCGCCGGTCCCGGTCGCGTGAAAGACGAGGACCTCGTAACCCTCCGCGGTTAAGAGGTCCATGCAGGCGTTGACGCAGTCGGTCGTGTTTCCAAACATCGAAGCGGTAATCACGGGCTTGTCGTCTTTGCTTGCTGGAATGTCGGCGTCGACCATGCCGCAGACGGCGGCCGCCGCGCGTGCGAAGATGATTCTGGAGATGCGATTGATGCCCGCTACATCGACGATCGAAGGAATCATCGTGATGTCCTTGGTGCCCACGTAGACCGCGACATCGCCCGACGCAGCCGTGGAGACGCACACCTTGGGCAGACCCACGGGCAGAGCCCGCATCGCCGCGGAGACTACGGTCGTGCCGCCCGTGCCGCCCATGCCGAGGATGCCGTCAATCTTGCCGTCATCGTGCAGGCCCTTGACGACCAGCGGCGCGCCGGCGCACATGATCTTCATTGCATCGCCGCGATCCTTACGTTCCTGGAGTTGGGAGAGGTTACCTCCACCCGCCCTGGCGACCTCGTCGGACTCGACGTCGACGGGAAAAAGTTCGGTGGAGCCCATCACACCCGTATTCACCGTGAGTACGTTCAGCCCGGATGCCAGTATTTGCCCACGCACGAACGCGTACTCCGGGCCCTTGGTGTCAAATGCGCCGATCAGGCAGACAGTCTTCATGTTTTTCCTCGTTGTCGGGGTTCGAGCGGACGTCTAATCTTGCCAATTTTGCCCCGTATGTACAGGGTCCGGTGGTTATCACGCAAAAAAAGAAGCTACTTCAATTCGTCACCAAGTGCTGAGATCATGCTCTTGCATTCCGCCAGGGCCTTTCGGTATCCGGCGACGGTGGCGTCGCCGCCTTTGAGATGCTCCAGGATAACCTGCTCCGCCTCGACAAGGCGCTCGCAGGCCTTGGCGACGTCGGAGGCGATGTCCAGTGGAATGGTCGTCACGCCGTTGCAGTCGCCGTGCAGGAGATCCCCGGGACGTATGGTGAGACCGCCGACCTGCACGGGATCCCCGATCGTGGGAAAGTGACAGTAACCGTGCGCGCAGATCGTGCCGTTGGTAAAGGCCGGAAACCCAATCGCGCGGACCTGGTCCAGGTCGCGTCCGGTGCCACTCGTGATCAACCCCGCCGCGCCGAAGCTCTGATAGGTGGTGCACATCACCTCTCCGAATGTCGCCGCCGCGCTGGGCTCGTCCAGATCCTGGAAGACAACAACGGCGGGACCAGGTAGTTGATCAAACGATTCGATCTGAGCATCGATGCTCGAGTAGGCGTCGCCCTGTGCGGGCGTCGCGGAACGAAACGTTGCCGTCGACGCGAACCCCACCATCGGCGGGAACTCGGGGAAACAGGCCTGGATTCGTTGGTCCATGTATCCGCTGGTCCTCGGGCGCACATCAAAGAGCTCGATCACGTTGCACACCGTCGGCGTGTCGACCTTGCGCAACAGGTCCAGTGTCTCAGTCGAAAGGGCTGTCTCGCTCATCTCAATTCGCTTTCTCCGCAGGCACCACGTGCCGCTCGGTTTCCAAATTCAATACCTACTCACTACATATTACCGTCCGGTAAAACTCTGTGCATGCGGTTCACCGCACGGAATTCCCGTTTCTCCTGGTGGCACGGACTACGGCTTACTATCCCACTTCCAGGATCCGCTCGATCTCCGGCGCCAGCCCGCGCGCCATGCGCATGAAGCCCAGGTCGGTGGGGTGCACGCCGTCCACCGTGCATTCGTCGAAGTCATCGCCCAGCAACGTTGAACCGTCAAGGAACTCGATCGGACCATCTCCGTTTTCCATCGCGGTCTGGACGGCAGCAGCCTGCATTTCGCGGCAGCGATCGCGGTCGATTCGGCAGTCCTCATGGGTAATGTCGTCCGCGAAAGGGATACGCGAGATCACGAGAATGGGAACGGTCGCATGTGCTTCGCGTAGAATGCGGATCGCACCGGGCAGGGTTGCCTCCATGCCTGCGTATCCGGCGTTGGCTTCGTAGTCCAAAACAAAAAGCCGGGGTTCGGCCATGCCGGCCATGACCTCGATTACCTCGGGTTCGCCGCGGCCGTTTCCGGAGTATCCCTGGTTAACAATTTCGACGTTTAAGGCGCGACTGACGATGTTGGTGTAGGCCATGCCGGGGCGGCAGGCACAGCCGCCCTGGGTGATCG
>CAUZBA010000400.1:0-3430 GCA_963577635.1 Phycisphaerae bacterium | reverse complement strand
CTGCGCCGCGCGTTCCGCCTCGAGGGCGGCCGCCATCGAGCGCAGCACCTCGTCGTTCGTGATCGACCGTGGCCGCCCCTCGATTCCCTCGATGAAGTCTGTCGACACCGTTCCGCCATAGTCCGGCACCTGTACTTCTTCGCGGTAATTCCCCGGGCTGGACAGGATGATCGTTTTCCGGGTTCTGTCTGCTTCCAGGCGCGCCTCGGTGCCGATGATCCAGAATCGGCTCTCGCTGTGGGCTTCCCAGCTCTCGTCTCTCAGCCAATCCGCAGTGAGCATGGCAACGGCACCGCAGCGGAACCTGGAGACGATCTCTGCATTGTCAAAAAAGTTCTCTATCTGCGTGAATTTTCGATTGCTGCGATAGGCACTGATCTCCTCTATCTCGGAACCGATCATCCATCGCGCCAGGTCGATCTGATGAACACCGACATCGACAAGAATGCCACCGTTGAGCCGGCTGTCCAGTTCCCAGATCTTTCTCGTTTCGGGCAGCAACTTGTGTGAGGCCATACCGACGAAGGCAACGGGCTTTCCGATCCTCCCCTCGTCGACGATCTCCCTGGCTCGCAGGTAGGCAGGAGAGAACCGCAACGCCAGGTTCATCGAGAGGACCGAATCGGTGCCGTCCAACGCGTTCCGTATCTCTGCCAGATCTTCCAGGGAGATGACCAATGGCTTGTCGGCCAGCACGTGTTTCCCCTGGCGGATACATTCCGGGATCACGTCTGCCTTCTCGTTGTTCATGGCTGCTACCGTGACGATATCGACGGTTTCTTGCCTCAACAACTCGCGGTAGTCCTGATAGCCGGTGACCTCATATCGCGTTTCCGCCTGCCGCCGCGACGCTTCATCATCCTCTGCGAGGGCGATCAGTTCGACGCTGCCGAGCTTTGTCAATCCCTTTATCAGGTCGTGGGCGTGACCGTGTCGCAATCCGATCGCTGCCAGCCTGTGTGTCACTGACATTACTCCTTGTTGCGGTCCCACCAGTCGGCCCAGAGCGTCTCGTCGTCGCCCAGGTCCTGACCCGTGATCGCTTTCAGGGACACGGCTGCCTCCCTCTGCTCATAGGAATTCTCGGCATGCAGCATTGAGATGAACGCGGGAATGGCGTCGTGATCATCGAGACTGACCAGGATCCTGGACGCCATAAGCTTGCATTCCTTAGTGAAGTTATGCTCGATGATACTGGTTCTCAGAATAGGTGCCAGGTCGGCGACGAAAGGTGCGGCGGCGGCGGCCACCAGCGCGGGCACCTGGACCATGGGATGGCGGTCGACCAGCGCGCGCGTCAGGCCACGTTGCAGATGCGCGCCCCCGATCCGTTTCAGGCCCAACAGCGCCCGGCACCGAAGCAACTCCTCGCCCGCGTCGAGCAGTTCGACCAAAAGTTCTCCGTTCTGGTCTTCGGCGAGCCGCGGCAAAGCCCAGGCGGCATTGATCCGCACCCCGGAATCCGAGTCACGCAGCAGTTGCAGGATGGTTTCCCAGTGCTCGCGTGACCCCAGTCGGCCAACGATCGTAGCCGCATGCCGACGGCTCGCCGTATCGGCCACATCAACAAATCTCAGGCCGGCATCCAGGGCCTCGGGAAACAGCATGCGGGACAACCCCTCGAGCACGACGCGCTGCACGACGGGGTCGGCGCTGTCCAGCAAATCGAGGCATGCACCGACGGTTCGGCGGTCCATTATGCTGACAAAGTCGCGAATCGCTGCCAGCCGATCTGACCCGGTCGCCGAGTCGATCCGTGCCGCACCGTCTTCGAGATGGCGATCGCTTTTGTTGATGACCAGCCGATCAATCTCTTCGCCATCGACGGCAACCGCAGAAATCGAACAGATCTCTCCGTCTATCTGCAGGCGCATGTGGTGGTGACGGCGCTGGACCACAGCGGTGAAGTGGTCACCCGTAACTTCATAGAGCGGGCCGCCGCCTCCGGACGTCGTCACATAAGTGACACCCCGTTCATCGTCGCGCTCACCGCCTTTCATGGGAAACGTCCGTTCATAGCAGTGGTGGTGCCCGCTAAATACAGCGTTGACGCCGTATGCTTCGAACAGACCGTCCCAAGTTTCCCGACGGTCGACATAACTTCCCTTGCTCGGGTGGGAGCTGTACGGGGGATGATGCACGACGACGAACTTCCATGTGGCGTCCGTGTTCTTTTTGAGATCCTCTTTGAGCCACTCGGTCTGCGGCGAATCAGGGCCGTAGTAGTTTTCCGGCCGGTGACTCGAATTCGAATCCAGGATGATGAAGTGCGCGTTGGCGTAATCGAATGAGTACCAGGGACTTTTCCTGAGCAGCATGAAGAATTCCCGCGCCATCTCACCGTTGCGTTCGTGGTTGCCCAGAGCGGGATAGAACGGCACCTCCGGCAGATAGCACGCGGCCGGTCCGAAAAACTCGAGCCCCCATTGCAGGTACTTATGGCCGTCATCGACCATGTCTCCGACATGCAGCACCAGGTCCGGATCGAACGCCTTCACCCCTTCCGCGATCAAGGAATGGATGGACAAGTTCGTCTGATCGTCCCCGTACACGACGAAGCGAAACGGCCTCGCTTTCGCGGGCGCGGTACGGAATTGGTGGGTGACCGGCCCGGCTGGCGACGAGATGGCATAATGATAGGTCGTGTCCGCGTCGAGCCCGTCGATGCTGGCCTGGTGAAGCCTGATCGCTTCGCCATGTTCACACACGAGCTCGCAGTCGTTCGTCGGTCCATACCACAGATGTGTCGGTACGGGCTCGAGGGTCTCCCACATGACGGTTATGCCGCTTGGCGTGACCGCCTGCAGATAGGGGCCCTTGGTGATCGGTGAGGTTGACATGGATTCGGTTGCGTCGGTAGGCGCCGGCACGTCCTCGGCTTTCAGTGGCGCGCGTGTGTCTGGTAAATTCATCGGGCGCTCGCGCGAGACGCGAGATGCGGGTTTTTGGTGATCGCGGCCGGCACAACAAGTTTCAACGCGAACTTATCGCGGCCTGCACGGGCTTGTATTATTCGCCGCCATCGCATCACAGGGGGTGGAACATGCTAAATGCCTACTCTCTACGATGAACTTTCCCGGTCACAGCTCGAGCCGGTGGGCGATCCCTTGCAACGCGGCAAGGAAAGTAGCGGATGGGGACACCGAATGCAACCGACTCCGGACTGTTGATGCCAGAGATCAGAGAGGACAGTGCCTGATCCGGCGGGGCATGGAACGAATGCACCGGACAAGAAAAACGACCCGGCAGGGATGCCGGGCCGCTCCTGGTCAAAGATGTCTGTCAGGTTGGAATGCCGGCACGGATCGCGCGGCGCCTACGGGATCGGCTCGATGGTGATCAGGCTCGGCGACGCACTGTTGTCGATCGTCACCTGCAGCGTGCCGGTCTCGTACAGCGCTGCAGCCGCGGTGACATCACCCGTGCCCAG
>CAUZBA010000399.1:0-3453 GCA_963577635.1 Phycisphaerae bacterium | reverse complement strand
CGTGCACTGCAGCCAGCATGACCTGTTTACTTGTCATGGCATCCTGCCAGGTATTTTTCGACGAGCCTCCGCTCATCGTGATTGACTCGCTTGATCCGGGTCTGCCGCGTTCGCCTACGGCTCGACGGGCGTCACCGCCAATCCCTGATTCTGCAAAGGAGCATCAAGCGGCGTCATGTCCGATGACGTCGCGGCGCCGGCCGGCACCTCTGTCGCCGGCGGGCCGGTCGGGGCGGCGCTTGCCGATCGAACGGCCCGGTTTCGCGACGCATCGGCGGTACGCAGCGCCGTGGTCGGGCGAATCGCCCAGATACTCTCTCGGCCGTTTCGGGCGCGGTCCGACACGAAGACGATCGATCCGTCGCCTCCCCAGGCCGGCTGCAGGTTGGCGAAGGGACTGTTGGTCAGGTTGACCCGCCCCGTACCATCGGCCCGAACGATCCAGACGTCGGCCTGAACCGGGGGTTGCTGGTCCTCGGCCTTGTCCTCGCCGGGGTTCACCACCGTGCAAAACACGATGTGCACGCCGTCGGGGCTCCAGGTCGGCGTGATGGCCGCGGCGTTGGTGCAGGCCACCACTTCGGTGAATCTCTGGGCCTCGCCATCAATCAGGTCGAGCGTCCAGACGCTGAACCATCGCGTTCCCCATTCGCGGGCCCGCTGGTACACGATCTTGTCACCGTCGGGCGACCAGCTGGGGAACAGTCCGAAACCCAGAAATTTCTTTCTGGCCGGGTTCGCCACATCGATAACCACCAGTTCCCACTGGCCGGATCGCTCGCCAAAGGAGCAATACACCAGTTGCGTTCCATCCGGAGAGAAGCTGGGGTGAATCTCGTCGCTGCTGTCGTTGGTAATCTGGACGGGCTGACCACCGGACACGTCAATGAGAAACAGATCCCAGTTGCCCGTGCGATTCGAAGCGAAGGCAACCTGTCTGCCATCGGGACTGAAGGTCGGCATCTCATCACGGGCTGGGTCGTTCGTCATTTGGGTCACGGCGGTGCCGTCGGATTTCTTCACATAGATGTCGGCGTTCTCGCGGTGCTGGGTCGATGCGTAGACCACCTGCCGGCCGGCGTAATCGATATCGGGGTCGAAGTCGCTTCCCTGAAACGAGAAGGTGACCTGCTGGATGTTGCCAGTCCCATCGAGCGGGCTTTCGAGTGCGGCTCCCGACCGCGGCAACGTGCCGTAGAGGCGCAGGGCATGAACGGCATTGGTGGACGCGATGGGCTCGACGATCGCGACATCCAGGTCCGTCATGCCGTCGGGGGGCGCAAGCAACGGCGCCATCGACCCATCGTCAAGGGCTACGTCGCCACGGGCCGCTTCCTCACTCGATTCGACTGCCGGCGCGTTCGCATCGACCAGCGCGTCCTCCTGCTTTTGCTTCAGCTTCTGATACGCATCGATGGTCTTGCGATCTTTGGACTTCAAGCCGAAGGCGCCGTTGTACTGAAGGGCACAACCGCCGGCGGACAGTAGTGTCGCCCAGAGAAGTCCGATCGACATTATTTTTCGAAGTATCATCGTTGCCTCTGCAGTTCAGGGCCGTACGGTTCTGTATCCGCGACGATGCCGCTTCATCGGACGGATCAGGTCCTGGAACTGCAATTCACGTGACCAGGGGGCTTTATCGGACGACTTGCCACGCCACCTTGAGCCTCGACGCTCCAGGGCCGTGTCGCACGGACACCTGAAAAAAAAGAAGCCCGCAACGCGGCTCTTCAAAATGGTGGGAATCGTCGCGGAGCCCCACGTGTTCACCAATCAGGCGAAGGCCCGCGGCGAGTTATCTAAAGAAGTGGCTTTTCAACCCTGCACGTGCGAGACTATGGGGCGATAGGGGTTACAGGCGGGGAAGCACGGGCCAACGAGACCATGAGTGGACTGGCACTGACGCTGTGGGCCGACGGGCCCTGGCAACACCAACCGCTGATCCGCTGGTCGCTGACCGCCGCCTATCTGCTGGTACTCCTGCTGATCGCGACGTACGGCCTGCACCGCTACTGGCTGGTCGCCCTTTATTATCGAACCCGTCACAAAGTGCCGCCGCCAGGCCGACTGACCGGACCCCTGCCCCGGGTGACCGTCCAGTTGCCCATGTACAACGAGGGCAACGTCGCCGCACGAATCATCGACGCGGCGTGCCGGCTGGACTATCCCGGCGACAAACTGCAGATCCAGGTGCTCGACGACTCCACCGACGACTCCGCCCGTCTGGCCGCCCGCCGGGTCGCGTCGTGGGCCGAGCGTGGCGTGGACATCCAAATCCTGCACCGCGCCCGTCGAGTCGGCTACAAGGCCGGAGCCCTTGCAGACGCCCTACCCTTGGCCACCGGGCAATTCATCGCCGTGTTCGACGCCGACTTCGTCCCCCCCGCGAACTTCCTGCTCAACACGATCCACCACTTCGCGGACGATCGGATCGGGATGGTGCAGACGCGCTGGGACCACCTGAATCGCGATCTGTCGCTCCTGACGCGCAGCCAGGCGATCTTTCTCGACGGCCATTTCGTGATCGAGCACGCCGCGCGGAACCGTTCCGGACGGTGGATCAACTTCAACGGTACCGCGGGCATCTGGCGGCGGCAGGCCATTCTTGACGCGGGCAACTGGCAACACGACACGCTCACCGAAGACGTCGACCTGAGCTACCGCGCCCAGCTGGCCGGGTGGCGGTTCTTGTTCCTGCCGGACGTGACGTGTCCGGCGGAGTTGCCGCCCGAAATCAACGCGTTCAAGGCCCAGCAGCATCGCTGGACCAAGGGATCTATCCAGACGGCGAAGAAGCTGCTGCCCGCCCTCATGCGGTCGGACGCCCCGGCCCGGGTCAAGGTAGAGGCGTTCTTTCACCTGACCAGCCCCATGGTGTACCTCTACGTCACCCTCATGGTGCTGATGTTCTATCCGGCCATGCTCGTAAATATGGCACCGTTCGAGGATGGGACCGTGAGCGCCCTGGTCATCGGGATGAGCCTCTTCGCCCTCGGAACCGCGTCGGCCAGCGCGTTCTACGTCGCCAGCCAGCGTGCCCAGGGACGAAGCGTCTGGGCCACCATCGCCAAGATTCCCATGTTGATGAGCATCGGCATCGGCATCGCCCTGAACAATGCCCGCGGATGCGTCGAAGCACTGCTCGGCCACGAGTCGGCGTTCGTCCGCACGCCGAAATACAACCTCGGGGGCACAGATGGCGAGCAGCGCAGCCGTGTTGGTCCGGAACGGATCATCGCAACCCCTTCGATCAAGCTGTGGATGAGCCTGCTCGAGGTGGCGATGGGTTGCTACGTCCTTCACTGCGCCTGGCGATCACTCGACGTCGACTTCACGGTCGTCAGCCTGCCCTTTCTGCTCCTGTTCGCCTCGGGCTACCTCTATGTGGGTCTGACCAGCCTCTTCAGCCAGTGGTCGGTAAGACGGCCGTTGGCGAAGCAGGTTGCGGCAGCG
>CAUZBA010000398.1:0-3472 GCA_963577635.1 Phycisphaerae bacterium | reverse complement strand
GAGGCCTCGTTCTTGCTTCCGCTTCCGCGGACCGTCTTGAGGGCCCAGGTTCCGTGAGAGGCGAGGCCAAAGTCGTCGTGATAGCTCTGGATCCCTTCTGAAGCGTACGTCACGCGCGTGATCGATCCGCCGCCGCTGCCCGGTGTCAGCGACCAGCCGGCGGTGCCACTCTCGAACTGCGGGTTGGTCACGAGCTGGTTGAAGTTCCCGTCGCCGAAGTAGGACGTGTTGCCCTGAACGTAGTAATGGTCGACCAGGTCGCCGACGTACTCGGTCGTCAGATGTTCTGACTGGTAGTAGACCCAGAACGCCGCCCCGGGCATGTTCGCCGTCACGGCGGTGTTCCGGTTCTTGTGGAGCTGCTCGTCAAGGTAGCCCCAGAAGCCAACATCGGTCGAGTCGTCGGCGACGAAGGCCCCCTGCGGGATGTAGTGGCCGGCGACCGTCTTGTTCAGCAGGCCCGGGCTGAAGGCCTCGATGTTCGCCAGGTAGCCGTTGAACAGGTTGATCTGGTTGTTGCCCTCGCGGATGTAGGTCTCCTGGAGGATCATGTCCGCGTTGGTCTCGAAGGCGTTCCAGAGGTTGGAATACGTTGAGGGGTTGGCGGCGAGCTGCCATCTCGTCCAGACGAAGATGCCCTTGTTCGGGTAGTTGGCTCGAACCTGCTGGAGGGCCGCGATGACGTTGTTCGAGGCGGTGGTGCCGTTGGCATCGGGGTGCATCTCGTCAATGTGGATTGCATCGAAGACGAAGCCGAGCGAGCCGTCGAAGGGCGCCTGCCAGGTCGACACGAGCGTCGCGACGCTGGCGCCGGGCGTGTTGGCCACGTGGCGGGAATAGAGCTTGCCCTGGGCCTGGATGGGGTTGATGATCGAGGCGTTGGCGGACGTACCGCCGATGACGTTGAAGTTCGGAACGACCTCGGTGCTGAAGTGCGGTTCCGCCGCGTCGTGGTGGCCCGACATGAACGTGAAGGGCGTGGGCAGCGTGATCGAGAGCAGCACCCGCTGCTCAAGCGCTTCGAGGCCGGTCCACGGCTCGCGGGCCGCATGGTCTACGGTTGCAGACTGTGGCCGGCGCAACCGCTGCTTCAGGCGCGTAGCCATCGCCCTCCAGGACTTTCCTGTGGTAAATTCCATCCGTGACTCCCCTGTGCAAGGCTGGAAAGCGCTACCGAGCCGTCACACAACCGGTTAAGTGATACCCTTACGATCTGCCGTCCGGAGCGAAATTCTCTGCAATCCGCCGATCGAGATCAGATCCTATCAGGTCCTATTGAGCCGCAATATTATAGCCCTGTGAATTCAGGCTATTCCCATCACCTATGCGCAGGGGCGAACCGCACGGTGGGTGTTAGTGTTAAGTGTTGTATTTTAAGTAAGTTATATCGCAATCCGCCGGCCACTCAGGCCCCGACCGGATGAAGTTGCGTGCGTGTCAGCGTCCGGTAGAGGTCGCAGCGCTTCAGCAGCTCGTCGTGGCGGCCCATGTCAACGATCCGGCCCTCGTCCATGACGACGATCCTGTCGGCGTCGATCACGGTGCTCAGGCGGTGGGCGATGACGAACGTCGTGCGTCCGCGGCGGATCTGCTCGAGCGCCTCGTTGATCTGGGCCTCGGACTCGGCATCGATCTGGCTGGTCGCCTCGTCGAGGATGAGAATCGCCGGGTCGCGCAGAACCGCGCGTGCAATACAGATTCGTTGGCGCTGGCCGCCGGACAGGCCCGATCCGTCCTCGCCGAGGAGGGTCTGGTAGGCCTGCGGCAGTTCCGTGATGAAGTGGTCGGCGTGGGCGGTGCGCGCCGCGGAGACGATCTGCTCCAACGGCACGTGGCGGCGCCCGTAGGCGATGTTGTCGGCCACGGTGCCCTCGAACAGGACGCTCTGCTGCGTGACGACGGCCATCTGATCGCGAAGGCTGCGCACGCTCACCGTTGCGATGTCCACACCATCGATGCTCACGCGGCCTCCACTGGGGTCGAGCAGCCGCGGGAGAAGACTCGCCAGCGTCGTCTTGCCCGAGCCGTTCGGACCGACGACGGCGAGCAGTTGTCCATGCTCCACCTCGAGGCTGACGTCGCGCAGCGCGGCCTGATCCTGACCCGGGTAGGAGTAGCTGATGCCGCTGAACGTGATCGACCGCGCGTGCCGCGGCAGTCTCGCGGCATTCGGGTCGGCGTCCGTGCCGGTTGCTTCGACCGGCAGGCGCATGACGTCCAGCACACGAACCGCGGCGGCGCTCGACTCGTGCAGCGTATTGCTGAGGCTCGCCAGAGGCTGGAGGTTACCTCCGGCGGCGGCCAGCAGGGCCAGGACGATCATGAACACGGTAGGATCCTGGCCAAGGAAGATGTACCACGCGGCGGACGTCGCCACGAGCAGGACGCTGAACATCGCCACCAGTTCGATCAGCGGCGACGTCAACGCCTTGACACGGCGCATCTTCATCTGCTCGTCATAAAGGTTGCGGTTGATGCGCCCGAAGCGGCGGCGCTCGTACCCTTCGGCGCTGTGCGCCTTGACCACGCGGATGCCGCCGAGCGATTCTCCGAGCGCCCCGAGCATACGCCCGCGCATGCGCAGGGCCCGCCGTGACGCGCGGCGGATCACCTTGCCGAACTTGCGCAGCGTGACCAGGATCACCGGCGCGCCGACCAGGGCCATTAGCGTCAACTTCCAGTCCGCCACGAGGGCGATGGCCAAGGCAGCCACGGCATTGAGGACCTTGGCCACCGATTTGCCCAGGATGGCGCGGAACCCTGTGGCCATCACGTTGGTGTCCGCCACGATGCGGCTCATGTGGTCGGCGTTGCCGGTCTGGAGCACTGCATCGAGGCGCGCATGAATGAGGTGGCGAAACTGCCTGCCGCGCCAGACCATCGCCGCTCGCTGGACCACCGTGATCGTCAGCAGTTGATGGATGAAGCGACCGGTGCTCCCGATGATCGCCAGGACGCCGATGGTCAGCATGACCAGGACAAACGTCTGGAAAGGGTCGTCCGGGAGGTTCATCGCCACCCATCGGCCGGCGGCCTCGGCAGGACCGCCCGCGGTTCTGCTTTCGATCCATGCGGGCAACTCCGCCTTGTCCTGCAGCAGCAGCTTGAGAACGGGCAGGAGCATCGCCAGGCCCGAGCCGAAGCAGGCCGCCGACAGCAGGGCACCGAGTAACCCGACCGCGATCTGCCGCTTGAACTGAAGCAGCACGAGCGCGGCGGTCCAGAACGGTCGCTGCGAGGCCGTTCCTTCTAGGACATTGTGTTTAAGAGGTTTCGCCAAGCCGGTTAAGGTACTCGAAAAAGTCGGGAAAGGTCTTGTTTACGCATTCGGGATCATTGATCGTGATGCCCGGGTGCCGCAGGCCGGGAATGGCGAAACTCATGGCCATTCGGTGGTCGTCGTAGGTGTCGATCGACGCCGGGGCGATGCGACCGTCGGCGGGCGGCTCGATCAGCAGATCGTCGCCTTCGA
>CAUZBA010000397.1:0-3473 GCA_963577635.1 Phycisphaerae bacterium | reverse complement strand
TGGTGGCGTAACCACATTTTATATAGTCACTTATGTAATTCCCCGCCCCTGCGGTGGCTGGCCGCACCTCGGTGCTGAGTCTCGTGGCACCACGGTTGCCTGGGGTGTTGCAGGCGGCGGGTGCGCCGCCGCAGGCCGCGAGAGGTAAACCGACATGAGTCAACCAAAACACTGGCTGAACCTCCTGGATCGCGCCAACGATCAACACCTGGGCCAGTCGCTGGTGCGCCTGGCCCACCTTGCGGTCTGTGCACACCAGTTTGAGTCGGCCCGGGAGTGTCAAGAAAGCGATCGATATTGGGTCCACGGACGAGCCCCAAGGGCGGTAGTTCCGAATCGTCACCTTTCGGCGACGGCAGGATGCCGCGGGCCCGGCATGAAGGCCGATAGGTGACGCCTTCGACCGCGGTCCCTTGACCCGGGATGGACGACCGTCACAGGATTCGAGTCATGATCGTCAACACGTCCAGATTCGGACAGGTCGAAGTCGATGGCCAGCGCGTCATCACGTTTCAAAAAGGGATCCTTGGATTCCCGCGGTACAAGCGGTACGTCCTGATCCAGCCCGCCGAAGACAGCTCGTTCTTCTGGCTTCAGGCGGTCGACACGCCCGACCTGGCGTTTGTCGTGACCGACCCGTCTCAGTTCGTTTCGAGCTATCAGGTGCCGCTGAAGCCCGAGCAGATGCAGGAGCTGGGGCTCGGCAGCCTAGACGAGGCCCAGGTGTTTGTCATCGTGAACAAGCGCGATGACATGCTGACGGGGAATCTTCAGGGACCTCTGGTGGTCAATGTCACCAACTGTGTCGGCGCCCAGCTGGTGCTCTGCGACCGGCGTTTCACGACCCGTGTGCCGTTGATCGATCTGAACGCGGAGGTTGAGGCAGTCTCAGCGTAGCTCGAGCGATTGACGGTCCGGGACTGCGGCCCCAGGGACGGGCGCCGCGAAAAAGACAGCCCAAGGAAGGAGCTGATTCGATGCTGGTGCTTTCCCGTCAGCGAGACGAAACCATCATGATTGGCGACGATGTCGAGATCACCGTCGTCGATATCCGCGGCGACAAGGTGAGGCTCGGAATCAGCGCGCCTCGTGCCGTGCAGGTGCATCGCAAGGAAGTGTACGATTCGATCAAGCGCGAGAACGCCGAAGCGAGTCGCGTGCAGATCAACGATCTGGAATCAGCAGATAATAATCTGCGGCGGCTGCGGCTGGCGCCTCATCGCCGCAGCGTCAACCCGAACGACTGATGATGTGGGCCGGGCCGTATTGGCCCGGTCGTGGGCGGATTGCCCGCAACGGACGCCGAAACACGACAATCAAGGAGGATTGTCATGTCAAGAATTAATACAAACGTTTCGTCACTTACGGCCCAGCATCGGCTTCAGCAATCGAACAGTTCGCTGGAGACGAGCCTGCGCCGCCTGAGCACAGGCCTGGCCATCAGCCGCGGATCGGACAACCCCGCGGGACTGATCGTCTCCGAGCGGTTGCGGAGCGAGATCTCCGGGGTGCGGCAGGCCGTTGACAACGCCGAACGCGCCGCCAACGTCATCGCGACCACCGAGGGGGCGCTCGAAGAGATCTCCACGCTGCTCAACGAAATGCGTGGCCTGATGGTCGAGGCGGCGAATACGGGTGCGTTCTCCAAAGAAGAGATCGAGGCAAACCAGTTGCAGATCGACTCGGCCGTTGAGTCAATCACACGAATCTCGAACGTGACCAGCTTCGCCGGGCTCAAGACGCTCAATGGCTCATTGTCGTTCGTCACGAGCGGCGTTGATTCGACCAACATCCAGGATGTCAACATCTTCGGGGCCAACTTCGGCACGAACGCCAGCATCCCCGTCGCGGTGGAGGTGCTCAACAGCGCCGAGACCGCTCAGCTGTTCATCTCCGGCAACACCGCGGGTTCGCCGGGGGCGCTGCTGTCCAGCGTGACCCTTGAGGTCCGCGGCAATAATGGCGTTCAGGTGCTCACCTTCATCAGCGGCACATCGATTCCCGCGGTCGCCTTCAGCATCAACAGCACGAAAGACGCCACGGGCGTGAGTGCCACGCTCGTCGACCCGACCGACCAGACCTCCGGCGTGGTGCTGACCAGCACGGAATTCGGCTCCGACCAATTCGTAAGCGTGCGCAAGCTCGAAGACGGCCAGTCCTTCCAGACATTCGATGCGCCCGGTGGACTGGGCGCGGCGGTGAGCCGTGACACGGGCGAGGACGTCCTGGCCCTGGTCAACGGCAACCTGGCCCTCGGCGACGGCCTGGACATCTCGATGCGCTCGACGACGCTGAGCATCGAAATGTCGCTGACGGCGGCGGCCGCCACAACGCTGGCGCTGCACAATTTCGACATCACCGGCGGCGGATCGTTCTATCAGTTGGGCGCGTCGATCAACTCGAATAACCAGGTCGGCTTCGGCATCCAGTCCGTCGCGGCCAGAAATCTCGGCAACGCGGCGATGGGATTCCTGAATTCGATCACATCGGGCGGCTCCAACTCTCTGGTCAATGGCAGTGCCCGGTTGACCGAACAGGTCGTCGACGTCGCCATAGACCAGATTTCCATCCTGCGCGGGCGTTTGGGTGCGTTCGAACGCAACACACTTTAGACATCGATCCGCAGCCAGCAGATCGCCCTGGAGAACCTCACCGCTTCGGAGAGCAACATTCGCGACACCGATTTCGCGTCCGAAACGGCAGCCCTGACCCGGGCCCAGATCCTGGTCAACGCCGGAACCTCCACGCTGTCGATCGCCAACAGCTCGGCGCAGAATGTCTTGGCGCTGTTGCAGTAGGCTTCCCGCTTCGCGGAGTCGCAACAACGGGCGGAAAATTTCAAGAGATCTCTTGGCTACAGTCCTAGAAAGTTCGCCAGAAGCTTCGGGCCTTCGTCGGTCAGAAAGCTTTCAGGGTGGAACTGCACGCCCTCGAGCGGCGCAGGTCCGAAGACGTCGGCCTTGGCACGCAGAGCCATGATCTCGCCTTCCTCGGTCCAGGCGCTGCGCTCGAAGCGCTCGGCGTCGAATGACTCCGGCAGGATCACAAGGCTGTGGTAGCGGGTCGCGGCGAATGGACCGGCGAGGCCGCAGAAGATCGACTTCCCATCGTGATATATCGGCGATGTCTTGCCGTGCATGAGGCGGATGTTTCGGCCGATCTGCATGCCGAACGTCTGGCCGATGCACTGGTGGCCCAGGCACACGCCGAGCAGCGGCACCTTACCCGCGAACGCACCGATGATGTCATTGGAGACACCCGCCTCGTCTGGTGTGCACGGGCCCGGTGAGATGATCACGTGGTCCGGATTGAGTTTCGTCGCGTCTGAAGCGGAGATTTTATCGTTGCGGATGACGCGCACGTCCAGCGTTCGATCCAGCTCGCCGATCCGCTGAACGAGGTTGTATGTAAAGCTGTCGTAGTTGTCGATCAGGAGAATCACGACGCGATTGTATCGCCACGCTGTGGAATCC
>CAUZBA010000396.1:0-3476 GCA_963577635.1 Phycisphaerae bacterium | reverse complement strand
TCTACAAACTGCATCTCGCGGTGGGCCCGCAAGGGTGTTCGGGGTGTTCAGCTTGAGTATGTGCGGTTGGGAAACCGAATTTGCACGTCCCGCGAGGCACTTGCTCGGCAAGATCAAGACCTCGCAAATGATCCAGCGGGACCTGAGAGCCGCCGGCATCCCCTACCAGGATGACCAAGACCGATTTCGCGATTTCCACGCCTTGCGGCACACGACAGGCTCGTGGCTGACAGCACAGGGTGTCCATCCGAAAGTGATCCAAAGGATCATGAGCCACAGCGTCATCACCCTGACAATGGATCGCTATACACATATCCACGTCGATGACGAGCGAGACGCCCTGGAGCGTCTGCCCTCGACAGCCGGCAGCCAAAGTAGCCGCGATCAAGCCGGGGAGCTGGCCGCTACCGGGACCGAGGATAGTCTCGGCGAAAATCGGCGAGAATCTGGCGGTCGAAAAGTACAGCGCGCGCGCCAGGACAAGCGCGCTCACGGGCATATGGTGGCATTTCAGGATGCGGCCGAGTCACCACATGACACAACGCCTCGCGATGACGACGCCGAGGCGCGCGACGTAACTCCTAGAAAAACTCGTCGCTTAGGCACACATAGACACAGCAAGTCACGAGATGACACGAATGCCCCCCCCCAGGACTCGAACCTGGAACCCGCGGATTAAGAGTCCGCTGACAACCTCCGAAAGTACAGCAAACATCGAGACTTGCAACAGCCGCCCGGCAACTGCCAACCAAAGTGCCAGCAACGCGGCGCAGAACGGCCCCGATCTGGATGCGCTCGCCGACGCTCTGGCCGCACTACCCGAAGCCGACCGCCCCGCCGTCGTGGCGCACGTGGCGGCCCTGGCCCGCCTGGGCCCGGCGAAGCGAGCGGCGATCCTGACGCTGACCGATCCCGACGAGGGCGAGCAGGAGGCGTAAGACGGCGGCAGTCCCAGCCGGGCCCCGCGCGTCGCCCCCGCCTCTAAGGGATTCCCCTAGAAAAGCGGTAATATTATTACCGCTTTTGGTCTACGAAATCATGAGCAACCAAACCGAGTAGACCCCGCCTGCAACGGTACCGCCAGACATGATTGCACTAGTCGCTGTGGCGGCCCCAACAGGAGCGACTGATATGGCGAACCCGAACTTCAAGCCGATCTACGTTCCCTTGGCCCTCTACAAACAGATCGACGACCTGAGATGGCAGATCACCCTCTGGCGTCTGGAACGCGAGAGCAACCCCCGCGTCCCCATGCACCGTGTGATCGAGGTGGCGATCAGGGACGCCAAGCATGGGGCAGAGCAGGATTTTTGAACGCACGCTCTCGTTGTTTCTGAGCCGAAGAGAGATCGGTTTTTCGACCGATCTGGCGATCAAGGACATGCAATTGGCGGTCGAGCAGGGCGAAGCGTTGGGCGTGCCGTTGGAAGTCGGTCCGCTCGTCAGAGACATGATCACCCGATTCCGCGATGAGGGGGAGCGGGGCTCGGACGAATTCACGGAAATGATTCAGGACTTGCTGAACCGATCGGGCGCGGTTGGATGAGGACCCCGGCCCGCAAATTCAACGGTAACAAGGTCACCCATGATCGAACAGGTATTCAAACACATCGATGCCAACCGCGAGGTTTATATCGAGAGGCTGAGGGACTTTTGCCGTCAGCCGAGCATCAGCACGACCGGCGAAGGCATGGCGCAAGGCGCGGACATGGTCGAAAAGTTCGTCCTTCAGACCGGCGCCGCGACCGAGCAGATCGCCACCGATGGGAACCCGGTGATCCTTGGCGAGCTGCCGGGAGCGGATTCGAGGTGCATCAACCTCTACAATCACTACGACGTACAGCCGCCCGATCCGGTCGACGCATGGACGTGCGATCCGTTCGCGGCCGAAATCCGCGACGGTTTTCTCTTTGCCCGCGGTGCCGCGGACGACAAGGGAGAGTTGCTCAGCCGCGTCTTTGCCGTTGAGGCGTGGCAGCAGGTGCATGAGCGGCTGCCGGTGGGCGTGAGGTTCGTCTTCGAAGGCAACGAGGAAGCCGGTGGCGCCTCCACCACGGCGTTTGCGCGGCGCCACGCCGATCGCCTGCGCGCCGACGGCTGCATCTGGGAGTACGGCGACAAGGACGCGGAGGGCAGAACGCAGATTTACCTCGGGCTCAAGGGCATCTGCGTCGTACAGCTTCACACTATGGGACCGTCTCGCGACACGCATTCCATGTGGGGCCCGGTGGTGCCGAACCCGATGTGGCGCCTGGTCTGGGCCCTGGCAACCATCAAGGATCGCGACGAGCGCATCGCCGTGCCCGGCTTTTACGATCGAGTTCGCGCGCCGAACGATGCCGAACTCGATGCCCTGGATCAACTGCCGCTGGACCTGGCCGCGGCGCGCGACGGTCACGGCATCGACGCTTTCCTGGCTGCGCGCACGAAGAACCAGGTGCTGCGCCGTTTGAACTTCGAGCCCGCACTGACGATCCACGGCATCAGCGGCGGCGGAACGGGCCGCGAGTCCACGACCTCCATTCCACGGCGCGCCACCGTCAAGATGGACTTTCGTCTTGTGCCCGATCAGCGCCTCGACGACGTCGTGCCGCAGCTGCGCGCCCATCTGGACCGTGAAGGGTTCTCCGATGTCGAAATAGAGTTTTTCGGCGGAACCCAACCGACGCGGACGTCATTGGACGACCCGCTCGTGGGCGCCGCGGTGCGCGGGGCCCGCCGCGTCTACGGAACCGATCCGGCGGTGCACCCGACCTCGCCGGGCAGCGGGCCGATGGACGTGCTCTGCCAGGAGTTGGCGATTCCCGCCGTCTCACTGGGCATCGCCCACGCCGGTTCGAATTTCCACGGCCCCGACGAGAACATTCGTCTGGATGACTTCATCCTCGGCATCAAGCACGTGGCCGCGACGCTGTATGAGTATGCGACACTGCAAGGGGCGTAGACAGGAGGGGAAATACCCCCGGCAGGGGTAGAACTACCCACTAAAACATCGGGGAAAATACCACATTTCGAAACAGGTGGTGCAACAGGTGGTGCGATCGAGGCCGAAAGCGGCCCATTTGACCACCTACTCTCCGACCTGACGTATGCCTTAATCTCGCTTCCCGAAGCCGACCGCCGCGCCGTTGTAGCGCACGTCGCTGCCTTGGCCCGTCTGAGACGAGCCAAGCGGACGGCGATCCTGATCTGGCCGACCTGAGCAACGAGAAGGACGGGCCGTGAGGTGGCCTGTGTGGCTTCCAAGATCGTGCCTGGACCCCCGGTTGAGCGGTGTACCCAGGTACACTTTCGCGTCCCTGAAACCGGCACCATGGTGCCACTTGTCGTGGCCCCAAATGCGTACACCTGTTCGCTTCTTGCGGCCTAGACTGTGACCGCGGTCACAGTCTAGAAGGTCACCAGGCCCGACATCGCGGTGCGCAGTACTACTGGCGGGTAAGATTCCAGTAGTCGCTGTGGCGACCCCAACAGGA
>CAUZBA010000395.1:0-3488 GCA_963577635.1 Phycisphaerae bacterium | reverse complement strand
GAATGTCGAATGTCCAGATACGGAAGACTGTGGGCTTCGGGAGGCGATGCGAAGATCGTAACGGTTACCCGACGTCGAGATTGGAAATCCGGGTTAGACAGTAAAACCTGAACCCGGCCCTGTCGTGTAAAGAAAACGCCGTGTAAAGAAGGAGACTATGGAAAACGCAGCCCAGGAGTTTTTGCAGCGACTGATAGAAACCCCCAGTCCGTCCGGGTATGAATCGCCGGTCCAAGACCTGGTTCGCGAGTACCTGGCCGGATTCTGTGACGACGTGACGACAGATCTGCACGGCAACGTGATCGCCTGTCACAATCCCGGAGCGCCGTTGCGGGTGATGCTCGCAGGACATTGTGATCAGATCGGGATGCTCGTCTCGCAGATCGATTGCGACGGTTTCCTCTATGCCCAGACGATCGGCGGATGGGACCCTCAGCAATTGATCGGCCAGCGGATGACGGTTTGGACAACCGCGGGTGCTGTGCCGGCGGTGATCGCACGCAAGGCGATTCACCTGTTGACGGATGAGGAACGCAAGCAGGTCGTCAAAACCAAAGACATGTGGCTGGACATCGGTGCGTCGAATGGCGATGAAGCACGCGAATTGGTTCGTATTGGCGACCCGGTGACACTTGAATTGGGCTATCAATACATGCGCAATCGGTTGGCGAACGCACCCGGGATGGATGACAAAACCGGACTGTGGATCGTGATCGAGGCGCTGCGCCGCGCGGCGTCGCAGGGTCTGAACTGCGCGCTCTATAGCGTTTCTACTGTCCAGGAGGAAATCGGGTTGCGGGGTGCACGGACCAGTGCCTTTGGAATTGATCCGCACGTGGGAATTGCGGTCGATGTTACGCACGCGACGGACTGTCCTACGATCGACAAGAATCAAAACGGCGACGTCCGGCTCGGCCGGGGGCCCGTTGTGTTTCGAGGGCCCAACATGAATCCGGCCGTCGTCCAACGGTTGCTGGACGCCTGTGATGCTGGGGAGATACCCTACCAGTTGGCAGCCAGCGGTCGCGCTCAAGCCAATGATTCGAACAGTATTCAGGTCAATCGAGCCGGCGTTGCCGCAGGCCTTGTTGCCGTACCCAACCGCTACATGCATAGCGCGGTGGAGATGGTTTCGCTGGACGATATCGATCACGCCGCCGATCTATTGGCCGCTTTCGCGGGGCGGCTTACCGGCGATGAAGACTTTACACCGTAACACGCCAGGAGTGGCACTGTCCGAAAAAGGCACGGTGACTAGTCGCGACAAGCATCGAGATCGGACGGACGGCAATACTCCCTGCTCCCCGTTCCTCACTCCTTGCCATGACGCGGTACGCGAAAATATCGAACATGAAAAAGGGCATCACCGACATGATTGCGCTGGCCCGCAGCGCGCCGGGTGTGCCGATCCTGCCCCAAGAGTTGGACACCGATCCTTGGCTACTCAACGACGCGAGCGGAACAATCGACTTGAAGACCGCCGTGCTGCGACCGCACCGCCTACGAGGATCACTATGCGACGGATCATTGATTGTCTCCGCAGAGAATAACTAGGGACTGGTTACAATACCTCTTAAGCGAGATCCGTTACATGATCTCGGTGAGCAGTCCGCCGCTTTCGACGCCGAGCTTCAGCGGCGTGACGTATGCGTTGCGACGCTGCGGATGGGGCAACGGCTTGTGGTGGTCAATGCCCAGGAGCTTGTAGACGCTCGCCGCGAGATCCCACGGGTAGCAGGGACGGTCCCTCACGCTGGATGCCCTGTCGTCGCTGCTGCCGACGACCTGGCCGCCCTCGAAGCCGCCGCCGGCGACGACGACGGAGAAGACGTCCGAAAAGTGGTGGCGGCCGCCGTCCCACCTGGGGTGCGTCTGAATTCTCGGCGTGCGCCCGAACTCGCCGGCGCACACGACGATCGTCGACGCGAGCAGGCCCCGCTGGTGCAGGTCCTCCAGGAGCGCCGAAAAGCCCCGGTCCAGATCGGGATTCAAGACTGCCATGTTGTCGTGGTTGCGGTAGTGCGTGTCCCAGCCTCCCTTGGTGACCGTCACGAAAGGCACCTCGTGCTCGACCAGACGCCGGGCAAGCAGGCAGGATTGGCCGAAGGTCGTGCGTCCGTAGCGGTCGCGAAGCTCGTCCGGCTCCTTCGACAGGTCGAACGCCTTGCGGGCCTTTCCCAGGATCCGGTCGTACGCCTGCCGGCAGAACGTGTCGACCGCCTCGAACGTGTCGCGGGCTTCAAGCTGGCGGGCGAACTGCTCCAGGGCCTGCCGGCTGTTCTCGACGCTGGAGCCGAATTCGATGGGAGGTGCGAGGACGGCATACCCCTTCCGGCGGTCGGGGTGGCGGCCCGCGGAGAACGGTTCGAGCTTCTCACCCAGAAAGCCGGCTGATTCGCCGTACCAGGCCGGGGGCATGGGCACCGTCACCCAGGGCGGCAGCTCGCTCAAGAACTCTTTTTGGCGTGATGCCTCCCGTGCCACGACGGCGCCCCAGCTCGGATGGACGACGCCGCTGCGGCGCTCCTCCTGGGTGATCAGGTGGTCTTCGTCCCATGCCTTGCCGGGCATGTGGCCGGTGAGCATGCAGTGATGGGCCGTGATGTGCTGGGCGGAAGGATGGGTCATGCCCCGGATGATCGCGTACCTGTGGGCCTGTCGGGCGAGCAGCGGCAGGCGCTCGTTGATCTGAATGCCGCTGACGTTCGTGTCGATCGCCCTGGCCGGACCGCGGTAGGCCTCGGGTGCCTCCGGCTTCGGGTCCCAGGTGTCCATGTGACTCGGACCGCCGCTCATCCAGAGCAGGATCACCGAACGCGCCTTGCCCTCGGCGGCGGCGCCGTGCGCCCTGGCCCGCAGCGCGTCGCCCATCGTGAGGCCGAAGGCGGTGAGCGCACCGGCGCGAAGAAAATCGCGGCGGTGGATCCCGTCGCAGAACCCGTGGCATCGGTCTGCGGATATGTCGATCATGAAGCGGCCTCTTGTGTGCTGGTGCCGTATCCAGTCACTGAGTTTTGCGCGTCCCTTGTAGCTGGCTCGTTGTCGATCGCCTTCTCGAAAGCATGCCTCCAGCATCTGATCTTCGGCGAGTCGCGCCACTGAGGCCCGGCAGAGGATAAGCAGGCAGAATAGACTCAGGCAACTTCTCGCGGCAGTCATCGCATCCCTCCCGATTTGGGCGAAAAACGAATGCGGCACGCTTTCACTACCCTAACACGGTTGCAATAGATGGGAGAATTGCAATAACAAAAGTATCGTTGGAAGTCTTTTGGTCATCACCTGCTTCCGGCGATAAGTTTTACGGTGGTGGTTGTTTGCACTCTTTCGGGCGGTGGGTTCGGGAAGCAACAGCCGTTAACCCAGGCGGCGCGAGACAGAGAGACAACCGAGCGTTTTGGCCGAGATCGGGTCCGCTTTCCTTTCCCCGCTACTCTTCCAGCGCGGATAGTGGCGAGACCATCACGGTCGCCTGCCGCAACACGTTGCGA
>CAUZBA010000394.1:0-3491 GCA_963577635.1 Phycisphaerae bacterium | reverse complement strand
GCAAGTCACCGCAGGTCGTGGCCGCCCACGTGCCGTCGTTGCTCCACGAGCGCCCCCGTGATGTCCTGGTCATCGGTCTGGGCCCGGGGCAGACGGCGAGCCGATTTCTGATGCACGACATCGAACGGCTCGACTGCGTGGACATCGAACGTGAACTGCTGCCGATGATCAGGGATCATTTCGATTCGGCCTGGATGGACGATCCCCGCGTCCGCTTCATCATCGACGACGGGCGAAGCCATCTGGCCCATGCCGAGGTTTCTTACGACCTGATCTCGATCGAGGTCGGGCAGGTCTTCCGACCCGGCGTGGCCTCGTTCTACACGCGTGAATGCTATGAGCAGGCACGCCGGAGGTTGAACCCGGGCGGCCTGCTCTGCCAGTTCGTGCCGGTCTCGTTCTTCAGCCCTGCCGAGTTCCGCACCATCGTGCGGACGTTCATCGACGTCTTTCCCCAAGCCGTCATGTGGACGAACCGCTCGGAGTTCCTGCTGATCGGCTCCTGCGACGACGACATCCGCATGTCGTCGCAGCGCCTGGCCAGGATTGTCACCGACCCGGAACTGGATTTCAGCTATTGGGGCGGCCCGGCCCATGCCCTGAACAGGCCCGAAATTCTCATGGGCGGCTTCATCGCCGGCAGCGCGTCGCTCGCGGCGCTGGCGGGCGACGCCGCTGCGTACCACGATGATCGACCATTTCTCGAATACACGACCGCCGATCGCGAACGTCTGAACGAAAGGTTCGAGATTGCGACCGTCAAGATGGTCCGCGCCCATCTCGACCCGATCGACCAGATCCTCGCCGAGGAGCCGGCCCGGACTCCCTGGGCATTCGACCGCACCGATGTCATCCGGCAGCGCAACCTCGGCGACGTCATTGCCAGCGTCTGGCGGATGCCCGCCGAGCAGATGCTCGCAGCCGGCCGGGTGTCAGAGGCCGTCGCCCGACTGCGCGAGGCGGTGCGCTGGAACCCGGACGATTTCGAGGCTCACCTCATGCTCGGCGTGCAGTTTACAGACGTCGATCCCGGCACGGCGGTCACGCACCTGCGTCATGCGATTCGCATCAATCCATCATACGCCGTGGCCCACTACAACCTCGCCAATGTCCTGCGGGCGCAGGGGCGGGCAAACGCAGCCGCCGACAGTTACCGCCGCGCCCTGGAGTTCCAGCCGCGATTCGCGGACGCCCACAACAACCTGGCCACCGTGTATCAATCGCAGCGGAAATGGGTCGACGCGATGCGTCATTACCGTGAGGCCGTCAAAGTCGAACCTGAACTCACGGCGGCCCACCACAACCTGGCGAACCTGCTGTCTGCCCGCGGGGCGGCCGAGGAGGCCATCGAGCACTACCGGCAGGTGCTCCTGGTCAAGCCGGACGCGCCCAAGGTGCTGTCCCGCCTGGCGGCGGCGCTCATCGCCGCGGGCAACCGCGAGCCGGCCGAGGCCGTGCACCTCGCCGAAAAGGCGGCGCGGCTGACGCAGCACCGGGACCCGTCGATCCTCGACACGCTGGCCGGGGCCTATGCCGCGGCGGGCCGTCTTCAGGATGCCGCAACGACGACCGAAAAGGCGATGGGCCTGACCAGGAATTCAAAAGAAATTTCCGGATTGCGCGATCGCCTGCAGCACTACCGAAGCGAATCGGGGCCGTAGAACGCTGCTTTTACACCAGCCGCACTTCGAAATCTTCCAGGTCGATGCCCAAGTCGCCCAGCACTCCGGCCAGGGCCGCCGGATCGTCGATCCGCGAAAGTCGAAACGTGTTGCCCGCCGTGTCCTTGCCGCTGAGCGATCCGATGGCGTCGGCGGCCAGGCCGTGGACATTCCCGTCGTTCGCGAGCTGGACCACGCCGAGTTTGGCTCGAACGATATTCCAGGCCGCTATCGCAGAGTTCAGGAACGAAGTGGTGCCTGCGGAAGACTTGATCGAAATATTCTTGATGCTGGCCAGGGCGTCGAAATCGTTTCCGTTGGCCGTGTCCGGCAGCACCTGCCCGGGGTCGAGCGTGCCGATCCCCGCGAAGATCCGACTGTCGTGCAAGGCTGAGGCCTTGACGGTGGTGATGTTTCCGGAGGAACTGACCACCGTGTCGATGATCATGCCCTTGGCCGAAATCAGGTTAATGGCCTTTCCCCTGGCGGTGAAAGGCTCGGTGGCCACGATCGTCGAGTCGTGCAGATGGCGGCCCGCCGACACCAGCTTGATCGTGCTGGCGGTCAGGTCTACGCCGGCGTCACTCTTGGTCTTCAGGCCCAGGATGTCGCCGCTGAAGGCGGCCGTCAGGCTGGAGACTTCGTTCGCCGAGATCAGGCCGCCGTCGCCGGTGACGGTCAGCGTGCTGTCGCGCCACTCGTTCGCTATTTTTGCGCCGCCGAACGCTCTGCGAACCTTGGGATTGTTGCTGCCGGTGATCGTGAGGTCCACGTCGGCGACGTCGCCGGCCGCCTGCGGCGTGCCCTTGGCGCTCAGGCCCTTGAGCGAACTGACGTTGGCGCCGCCTCCGTTCCACGCCGCTATGTTCAACAACCCGGCGTCGTCCAGGTTGAAGTTGACGTTCGTCAGGATGCCGGCCTTCAGCGACTTGAAGACGGACGCGACGTTCAGTTCGAAATCAGTGATGTTGCCGGTGATCATCGTCCCAAAATCACCGACCACCTGCCAGACGGCTTCGGCAAGAAGGCCGGCAATCTTGACCGAGCCGACACTCTGTTTTGTCGCGCCAATCCCGGAGACGTCCATGCTCGCCATGAAGTTGCCCGCGGAAGTGATCTTCCCGATCCACGGGGCCGTGATGAGGTCTTCGTGCTCGTTGTCATCGATCCATTCGTCGACGGTGATCGACTTGATCCCCGTTTGCGAGACGATGTCCAGATTCTCAACCCGCGCCATGGAGATCGTCACGGCGTCACGCGGCCCGAGCGGCTCGCCGATCTCGATCAGGTGATCGTCGGTGACGTCCGCGAGGCGAATCGTCTTGGCCGTCTGCGCGATCATGACGTTGCCGACGAGGTTGCCGGTTCTCAGATCCAGGTTGCCGAACGATCCGTCCGTCTGCATGAGGTTGACGTCGAAGGTGCCGTCGCCGCCGCCGGTCTTCGCCAGCAGCGACGTCTTGCGCGTTGTCCCGGTGGCTTCGATGTCTACGGAACCGTCCGGAAGCTCGAAAGCCGTGGCCTGGCCGTCACCGCGCAGCGAGAGTGAGATCTCGACGCCGTCGATGGTGAAGGGGGCAAGGCGGTTGGCCGAATCAAAGACGCCGATCAACTGCCGGGCCGTGACCTCGCCGGTGACGGGGATGTTGAAGGGGCTGTCGTCCGGATCGTCGCTGTTGATCCGGACCACACCCCCAAACACACCCGCTTCGGCGGTGAGCAGGCCGATGGTGAAGCTCTCCTCCTGGCCTGGAGCGAGCGAGCTGTCGGTGACGTTGGCGGCGAGCGTGAAGCCGTCGGGCACGTCGATGGATGCGATGTTGAGCGTGT
>CAUZBA010000393.1:0-3494 GCA_963577635.1 Phycisphaerae bacterium | reverse complement strand
CGCGCCGTGCCGCCGGTCGCCCCGCGCGACCTGACCCGGGCCCAGCCGACCACGTCGCCGCCCAGGTTGATGTCGGCGGCCGAGCTGAGCCGCCCGCCGAGCGTGCCCAGGTCGATCGCCGACGCGCCGTCCCACATCACGGCGTGAAACGTCTGAAATCCGTTCGATTCGCGGCGACCGGTATCGGCGTCGCCGACGACACGGCCCGCATCGTTGATCGCGTGCGCGGCGGCGCCGGGCCCGCCGAGCGTGCCCAGGTCGCTCATCACGCCGTTCTGCCAGGTGAAGGCCCGAACCTCGTCGGCCTGATCGAGCGACCAGCCGACGACGCGCCCCGCGCCGTTGATCGCCTCGGCGGCGCTGCGTGCTCCGCCGAGCGTGCCCAGGTCGTTCATCACGCCGCCCTGCCAGACAAACGCGTGGAATACGCTCGCCGCGGCGCCGCCGCCCGCCGTTTCGGAGACGCCCACCACCGCATCGGCATCGTTGATGCCCGCGGCCCGGCTCCATGCTCCGCCGAGCGTGCCCAGGTCGATCGGCTGCTGACCCGGTACCGCCAGAACCGCGAGCTCAAGATCGGGGAGGTTTCTTACCGTGCCGGCTACGTGTCCGCCGTCATTCAGCGCGGTCGCCTCGCTGTGGGTAAAGCCGGCGAGCAGATCCAACTCCTGCATCCCCGTGGCCGCCTCCCACGTGAACGCGCGCGTGGACGGGGGCTGCTCGCCCGAAACGGATCGACCCACGACCTGCGCCGCGTTGCTGATGTCCGTGGCGAAACTTCCGCCGCCGCCCAGCGATCCGAGGTCAATCACCGTGTACGCGTTGGCCGCCATCAGCAGCCGCGCTTCGAGGACTTCGAAATGGGGTTCCCGGCAAGCACTCAAGACCGATTGATATCGGAATAAGAAGGGGGAATGGTATAGGCGCGGGTCCGGTAACGAAGGAAGGGGGACGCGACGGAGCGACGCAGCGACGAAGGAGGGAGGGCAAAAGGAGGAAGGGGGTCCATCCGACATGCGGACTGCTAATCGAGTTAGCGCAAGTCGTGGCCGAAGCGGACCAACCTCCAAATCACCGCCCTTCGTCGCTCCGTCGCTCGTTCACTTCATGTACTTCTCAATATCCCCCTTGTATTCCAAACCAAGCACTTCCCTCGATCTCGCGACATTACAAGTCTTCTCCGACTCACTCGTGCCCACGATGTGGAAGATGTCGAAGTCGATCTTCTCGGTTTCGACGGCCAGGCGGCACGCTTCGGCCAAGTCGTGGCGGCAGACGCAGTCGTGCGTCGCGTAACGACCCTCCGGACCCAGCTTGGCGCGATCTCCAAACATGCCGATCCGCGTGTCGACGATCCAGGCCGGGCGCAGGACGATGATCCGCATGCCGTAGGTGTCGTGAAAGGCCCGGCAGGTCTCTTCCTGAAGCCGCTTGGTCAGACCGTAGACGGTGGCGTCCGGTCGCCGGACATCGGCGGAGAAGAACACGCCCTTGGGGTGCACTGTCTGGGCGGAACCCATGTGCACGATGTGCCGGATTCCGCGCCGCTTCGCCGACTGCAGCACGTTGAAGTTGCCTTTGACGTTGATCAGCCACGGCATCGAATCGTTGTCTTCATTTGCGAAGTAGGCGGCGAGGTGGATGATGCCATCCACTTGGTCGGTCGCCGCATGGATCGTGTCGAAGTCCGAAATGTCGCCGCTGATTTTCTCGCCTTCCCATCTGCCGTCGATGTCCTCCCATTTGTCCCAGGCGTCGCTCGACCGGTCGAAGGCCCGAATCGTGTGGCGACCCTCCAGGCTCGACAGCACCGCCCGACCCAGCCATCCCGCGGCTCCTATTACCAAGACTTTCATGACCATCGCTCCTTATTGATCCGCGAGTCGTCATTCGTCGTCCGCATCGTAGGGCATCCGGGTCCGGGGAAAAGCCGCGGGCCAGACGCCGATGTCTTGCGTCAAAAGGCCCACCGACTAGCATTGTCTTAGGTCGTGTCCCGCAAGCCCGCCTGGCGTCGACCGGCTGACTTACGGGACGCGACCTCACGCAGGTGGGATCACTTTTTCATTCGCAGACAGGCAGGACCATGAATCTTCAACCACCACAGTGCCTCTACGTCAGCGTCGAAGGTAACGACCGCTGGACCGGCGCGAGTCCGGCGCCGACCGCGGACGGCTCGGACGGCCCGCTGGCGACGCTGGTCGCGGCTCGCGACGCGATACGCAAGCTCAGGTCGGCCGGCGGACTCGACCGGCCGGTCACGGTGATGCTTCTCGAGGGAACATACAGGCTCGACGAGCCGCTGGTCCTGGAGGCAAAAGATTCGGGAACCGCCGAATGCCCGATCACCTACACCGCCTTTCCCGGACAGAAGCCGGTCGTCAGCGGCGGCGTCGAACTGACTCAGTGGAAGCCCTACAAGGGCGAGATCGTGCAGTGCTCCTTGACGGAGGCCGTCGGCCGCCGTTGGAAGTTTCGTCAGCTCTTCTTCAACGGCGAGCGCCAGGTACGCGCCCGCTGGCCGAAGCGCGACGCCGACAACCCGCTGTACGGCGGCTGGGCGTACATCGACAAGACGCTTCCCGAAGCCGGTCGATCGACGGTGGGGCCGGGGTCCAGTGACCGGGTGGCGGACGAGAAGAACCCCGATACGTTCGTCTACGAGCAGCAGACGCCGTCGCCCGGGACGTGGTCGAAGCTCGACCAGGTCGAACTCCACGTTTTCCCATGGCACTGCTGGGTGAACAAGCTGTTGCGCGTCAAGCAGATCGACCCGTCCACGCGGACGATCACCATCGATCGAAGCGGGCTCTTGTGGAACATGACGCTCTTCAAGGGCAACCGTTTCATCGTGGAGAACGTCCTCGAGCAGCTCAGCGAACCGGGCGAATGGTGCCTGGACAGCGACACCGGGACGGTCTACTTCTGGCCGCCCGAACCATCCGGGCAGATCGTCGTCCCGGTCGTCGACAGGCTGTTCGAGTTGCGCGGCGCCGAAGGCGACCCGGTTCACCACGTGCACATCAGCGACCTGAGGTTCACGCAGACCATCAGCCCGTTTCCGGAACATCTGCACGAGGGATCGTTTCATTCGCCCTGTCGGCGGGGTGAGGCCGTGCGCCTGGAGAATGCAGAAGATTGCGTCGTCGAGCGCAACGACTTTGATGCGGTCGGCGGTGACGGCGTGCGCCTGCACGGCGCCACGGCCCGCAACAAGATCCTTCGCAACGTGATCGCCTATTGCGGCGGGGCCGGCGTGTCCCTGGCCAGCGAAGGGCCGACGAGCGGGACGACCTGGACCGAAAGAGAGGACCTGGTCCGTCGGGCCCGCCAGCGGCCGCACTGCGTGCAGAACGTCGTGGCCCACAACACGATTCACCACAACGGGCAGTTCAAGAAGAACTGCGGCGGCGTTCAGGTGTTCGCCCTCTCGTGCAGGGACCTCGTGATCAGCCACAACGAGATCCACCACACGACCGCACAGGGCGTGATCA
>CAUZBA010000392.1:0-3495 GCA_963577635.1 Phycisphaerae bacterium | reverse complement strand
GGCCCCGCCGATCGAAGGCGCCGATCAACCGGGCGTGCAGCCCCTCTGGACGCTGGCCCAGACGCAATCGGCGCTGGATGCGGTTAAAGGCAAGAAGCAGCCGAGTGTCGTCATGCTCGGCGCGGGCTTCATCGGCTTCATCATGCTCAATGCGATGGTCAAGCGTGGCTGGAAAACCTTGGTCGTCGAGCGCGAGGCCCACGTCCTGCCCCGGATGCTCAACGCCGAATCGGCGGCCACCGTCGAGAAATGGCTCGAGCAGCGCGGTGTGGATGTGCACTGCGGTGTCACCGCCGAGAAGATCAGCGGCGCCGAGGGTGATAAGACCGTGGCGCTCAGTGACGGTTCGAATCTCAAGGCGGATCTGGTGGTCGTGGCGACCGGCGTCGCTCCTAACGACGGCGTAGTCGCGGGAAGCCAGATCAAAGCCGACGGCGGCATCCTGGTTAACGACCGGATGCAGACAAACGTGGCCCACGTATTCGCCGGCGGCGACGTGGCCAGGGGACCGGTTCTTTACGGCAAGGATCCAGAGGTTCACGCGATCCATCCCACGGCGGTCGACCACGGCCGCATCGCGGGAGCGAACATGGCCGGGCAGGACGTGCGATACCCCGGCAGCCTGTTGATGAACGTCCTGGACGTGTGCGGCCTGCAGTGCGCGAGTTTTGGCAACTGGGCGGACAGCGGCGCCGAGGACATGACCATCAGCAATCCCCAAGGCTGGATCTACCGCACACTGCTGTGGACCGGCGATCGGATCACCGGCGCCATCTTCATCGGTAGAGCGAACGACATGGGCATGCTGACGGACGTCGGCATGGTCAAGGGAATCATGCAGACGCAAACGCCGTTGGGCCCCTGGAAAAGCTTCCTCGCCGAGAACCCATTCGACATTCGCCGGCCCTACGTCGCCTCCAAGGTCGCCGGCAAGCTGGTGGGCACGACGCTGCTGGGTCGTCCCTCCCGGACGCGGCAGTACCAGTTCAAGGGCACGCGACCCGGGCCCGCGGTCGGTGAGGCACACGCCGTTTTCGTGGGCACCAAGAAGTAGCAGACCATGCAGGTTCGTGTGAAGCTCATGGGCATCCTGAAGCAGAAGACACCGGACGGGGGGCGTCTGGATCTGGCTGACGGTGCTACGGTCGAGGACGCGCTAAGCGCCCTGGACATCAAGCGGGTGAGGGTCCACGCCTTTTCGGTCAACGGCACGTTCGAACGCGACCTGCAGAGAACGCTGTGCGCCGAAGATGAACTGATGGTCCTCGCGCCCGTCGGCGGGGGGTGAGTGCCGTCGCGAGTGATGAGCGAGCGACGGGTTGCCTTGTCCGCTGGTCGAGCGCTCGAATGTCTTGCTCTGCATTCGAGCGGGGGAAGAATCTTGCCGAAATCGAATGAACTGACGGATCGGTCCTGTTCGAACAGGGTTGGCCTGTTCGCGTCACTGATCCTTGCCGTTCTGTGCGCGGTCGGATGCTCTGACTACGGCGGCAACGGAACGCCCGTTCTTCGTGTTGCGGTCACCACGAGCACACGGGATACGGGTTTGATCGACATCCTCGTGCCCATGTTTGAGTTGAAGCACGGTGTTCGCGTCGATTTGATCGCGGTGGGCACCGGACAGGCGTTGAAATTCGGTGAGAACGGGGACGTCGATGTTGTCTGGGTGCACGCTCACGACGCGGAACTGGAGTTCGTCCGGGCCGGTCACGGCGTGCGTCGTGAGGACGTCATGTACAACTATTTCGAGGTCCTCGGGCCGCCGTCGGACCCGGCCGAAATCAGCGGGTTGAGCGCGGCGGCGGCGCTGAAGCGGATCGAATCCGGCGGGCACAAGTTTGTGTCACGCGGTGATGGCAGCGGGACCCACCGGCGCGAGCGGGCACTGTGGGAGTCGGCCGGTGGCCTGCGCCCCTGGGATGGGTTCGTCGAAGCGGGCCAGGGGATGGGCCGGACCCTGGTGATGGCAGACCAGATGCAGGCCTATACGATCTGCGACCGGGGCACCTACCTTGTGTTCGCGGACAAGATCGATCTTCAGCCCCTGGCCGCCCACGGCGAGGAGTTGCGCAACCCGTACGGCGCCATCACCGTGAACCCGGCCAAGAGCCCGAAGATCAACCATGAACTGGCCAATCGTTTCGTCGATTTTCTGATCGGCGCCGAAGGCCAGAAGCTGATCGGAGATTTCCGTGTTGCCGCCATGCCCGTCTTTCAGCCGCATCATCTTGCCGACGACCCCGAGAAACCGGACTGAATTTTGACAGGATCACGGGATCGACAGGATCAACAGGATCAGAGCCTTGGGTGGGTGCGAGGTGTGAGCAGTCAAAGGAATGGCGGTGGGAGGATTTCGACAGGATAAACAGGATTGACTGGACGGGATCGGGTGTGTGGCAAACTGTCCACAGGCGCCGTTCCGAATAAACACAAGAAGTCGTCCTGTAGATCTCTTCTTCCCATCCTGTAATCCTGTCAACTCCCCGTTGTACGTGTGAAGTAAACTGGTCACCATGGAATTTTTTCGCGAGGGTTTGTTCGAGGCGTATCACCTGATCGTGTCGCTCGACCCCCTGGTCATGGGGGCGGCGCTGCGGACCGTATGGATCTCCACCCTGGCCGTGGCGGTTGCGACGATCATCGGGCTGCCCGTGGGCACGTTTCTCGCACAAGTTCGTTTTCCCGGTCGAACGCTGATCGTTCTGATATTTCGTGCCGGGATGGCGGTGCCCACCGTGTTCATCGGCCTGATCTGCTACGGCTTGTTTTCGCGCCAGGGCCCCGCGGGCGCCCTGGAATTGCTGTTTGAACCCTGGGCAATCGTGATCGGCGAGTTCCTCCTGGCCCTGCCGATCGTGTTGTCGATCACGCACGGGGCGATCAAGTCATTGGACGCTCGCGTCGGTGAAACGGCCCTGACTCTGGGCGCCAGCCGGGTGCGCCGCTGGCAGACCTACGTCAGTGAAGCGCGGCGGGGCGTGATGCTTGCGGTTCTCACCGCGTTCGCCCGATGCGTTACGGAGCTTGGCATCGCGATGATGGTCGGCGGCAACATCAGGGGCCGCACTCGCACGCTGGCGACCGCAACGGCACTGGAAACGGTCCAGGGCGAGTTTGCGCGGGCCATGGCCATGGGTGTGATCCTGCTGTTGATCGCCGTGCTGGTCATGGTCGTGATCGTCGGCCTGGGAAGGGAAAATGAGACGAAATAGGTACGAAAGCACGAAGGCATTGAGGCACGAAGGGGGGAAGTTTCAACGGCGTTTCGTGAGCAATTTCGAATCGTCAAGCGAAACAGAAGGACGCGCCACGCAGGCGGGCGGGCCTGTGAATCACATCCCTTCGTGCCTCATTCACACCAGTGGTATATTTTCGTGCAGAGTCGTACGGGAAAGGCGGCTATCGATATGTTCCTGATCGATATCGAAAACCTGCGCGTTAGACGCGGTAGTAAAACGATCTGCTCCGTCCCGCAGTTCGTCGTTGAGCGGGGTG
>CAUZBA010000391.1:0-3501 GCA_963577635.1 Phycisphaerae bacterium | reverse complement strand
GTTCCTTGAAGAAGGCGCGCCGTGGGTAACGACGCCGGTCAGCGGCCCAACCTGACTGGCGAGCCTTGTCGAATTCCCGTTCTGTTTCCGCGTTGATCGGCTGCTTGTAGTCGAACTTTCGGAAGACATTCCCGCTGCGCCGGTCGATCAGGTACCGTACCTGTCCCCAGAGTTTAGGCCACTTGCCCAACATGATCAGCACGCCGCCGGCGAGTGAATGTTTCCATGCGTGGCCCTGGGATCGCATCCGAATCGCAATCCTGAACATCTGCAGCGGTAGAATCATCATGGCGACGAAGCCCGCCGTAACGGCCAAAGGCCATCCACCGGTCAAGGCACCCAGGCAGGTGGCCAACAGGCCGGCACCCAGCCAGCCCAGCGTCCAGGTCCGCGTGCTGAGCAGTTCCCTCTGGTGCGTGGCCAGACCGAATCGCGTGGATAGATCCATCGCACCATGTGCAGTGCGAACCTGTCGCATCCACCATTGGCCGAAACGCACCATGGCGGCGTCGTGCACGGCCATGGGATCTCGGAGTCGAATGATCTTCCATCCGTCGGCTCGAAGACGGGCACACAACTCCGGCTCTTCGCCGGCAGGAATGGTCGGGTTGAAGCCATTCACGGCGGCAAACAGGTCGGCGCGGATCATGAAAATCCCGCCGCTGTAATCGACCGCACCGAACGACGAATCCCATTCGACCTGGCATAGACGGTTGTAGATTGACGCATCGGGAGACCGCTCGCGCAACCGTCCGCAGACGACCGCGATCGCCGGTTCCTTGTCAAGTGTTTCGGCGCCTCGATCCAGCCATCCTTCATTCAGTTCGCAGTCGCCGTCGACGCACTGGACGTACCTGATGTCGGGGGCGAATTGGCGCAGCCGCTCAAACCCGACGTTGCGAGCCCGGCCGGCGGTAAACGGGGTCGCGGTGTCGAGCTCGACCGTGTCGATGTCGGTCGACTGAGCCCACTCGATACTGCCGTCCGTCGAGCCCGAGTCGACGTACACGATGTGATGGGACGCACGGCGCACCGATTCGATACAACGACGCAGGCGCTGCCCTTCGTTCCTGCCGATCACGATCACGCCTACGTCACTCACCGCAACTTCTCCCGGCGTCCGATGTGTACTGCCTGGCCACTCAGGATCGATTTGGTGTCGCCCCATATCAGGTCGAACGTGAACCACGCAGGATCGTCGTTGCGAGATCCGCTGAGGCGACACAGACGGCACAAGGCAAGGGCCAGGCGTCCGGTCAACCACATCGCGTCGGCGGCGATCAGGCCCGTGAGTCCGTACGCCTTCAGAAAGAATCGACGCCTCGAGGCATACCAGTACGGTTGGCGTCGGGCGTGAGTGCTGCGGATCTGCGTTGCCGAGCCTTCCAGGTGCACGATCCGCGATTGCGGGAGGTACCACACCTGCCAATCGTGTTGCTTGGCTCGGTAGCAGAAATCAACCTCGTCGAAGTAGAGAAAGTAGTTCTCGTCCAGCAGCCCGACCGTTTCAAAAACGTTTCGCCGCACGATCATGGCCGCACCCGACACCCAATCGCAAGGGTGCGCCTGATCGCGTATCGGAGGCGATACCGCGTGGCGACGCAGCAGCCTGCTGAGCAGCCCGAGACGCGCCCCGCCATCGAGCTCGCTCAACGGCGTAAAACGCCGGTGAGCCGTGCAGTGTGGCGTGCCATCCGGATCCTCGAGTCGGCTGCCGGCAATGCCTGCGCGTGGATGCGTCCGCATGAAATCAACCAGCGCCGTCAGCGCCCCGGCCCGAACCACGGTATCGGGGTTCAGTAGCAGAAAGAATTCAGGGTCGGCGGGGTCCGACATCGCCTGGCGGACCGCAGCGTTGTTGCCGAAGGCGAAGCCCCCGTTACGGTTAAGGGGCATGATCGCGGCCCAGTCCGGGCCGCCCATTTGATTCAGGGTTTTCTGGATCTTGCCGACCGAGCCGTTGCCCGAGGCATTGTCCACAACGACCACGCGTGTGCCTGGCAGTGCTGCCACCTCGCCTTCGAGAGACCTTACGCATTCGCCGGCCAGGTCAGCCGTCCGGTAGTTGACAATGACCACAACCACCCCGACGCGTTCGCCACGTTCACTCATGGATGGTTGGCCGCGATACGCCGGGACACCGCGGCTCGCCGGCTCGCGCAGGCGGCGAGCACATCACCCAGTGCCGACGCCCAACTGTTCCTCGAATCGTAGAACTGTTCCTGAACCTGGGCACAGCACTGCTGCTTGCGCTGATAAAAGGTTTCGTCATCCCGAAGTCGAAGCAGCGCGTCACCGTACGCCGCGACATCGTTGGGAGGCACCTCGACGACGGCGTCGCCCACGTAGCGGATCGCGGGGCACACGGCCGAGGTCACCACCGGCCGGCCGGCGAGCAGGCACTCGACCACCACCTGATTGAATCCTTCGCAAAAATCGGATCGCGTTGGCACGATACCGACGTGTGCCTTGCCGAGTAGTTCGATCATCCGCGAGTGGTCGCAGTGTCCGTGGCACCGGAATTTCGCTTCGAGTTCGGAACGTTCGAGTTCCCGTCGCAGCGCGGGTAGTGCGCTGCCGTCACCGCAGAGATCGAAGACGATGTCCGACCGCCCCATCCCGTCAAACCGCCTGGCGATCTCGAGCAGGTCGAAGACGCCTTTGTCCACTTCGATCTGACCGGCGAAAAAGATTCGGAACGGGTCGCGCTGCACGGGGATGTTCGTGACTTGCCGGAATAGTTCGCGCCGATAAAGCGGCATGAACTCAACGATGGGGCGGTTCTTGCCTCGGGTCAATTTCGTGACCTGGGCCGAAATATCACATGATGCGGTCAGAATCGCCATCGCGCATCGCGAGAATAGCAGTCGATCGAGCGATTGGACGATTCGTTGCGCCCACGTGAGAGGTACGTTGGGTCGCCAGAGGGTGTTCACAAGATTCGGCACGACACGAATGCCGAGCCATCGCAGCGGAACCAGCATGAACCAGTGCGTGCCCATACTGACGATCGCAATATCGGCACGAAAACGCAGGCACGTCAGCAGATAATTCAGGCCGTTACGAATCTGCGCGCAATGAAAGCGAAATCCGGAGAAATTATTGCGCATTGACGGGCGCTGCACGATTCACAGGGAGCCGTTCTGCACGGAGCGATGAGGCGTACACGAGGAAAGCACAAGAGCCGTGGATTGCGTCGTCCGGCACACGTCGAAGAACTGGCGAGAGTAGGTCACGTGTAACTGTGATGGATCATCGGCTCCAGCGAGCCAATGTTCGTAGGTGGTCGTCACGTCGCCAGCGCCGGCCGCATAAAAGACCCTCAGTGTCTGGTTCGGTGTCATGCGGGCTGTTCGATCGCCATTGACCGCGCTCCATTTACGCTCCGCGGTCATCTTTCAATCCCGACTGAATGTAGGGTTCTCAGGCGGCGTAGGGTGACAGATCGAATCGCTTTTCGTTTTCCGCGACCCAAACGACGTCGATTCCGGTGCCAATCCT
>CAUZBA010000390.1:0-3522 GCA_963577635.1 Phycisphaerae bacterium | reverse complement strand
TGGTCCGGATCGATCCGACCAGGAGTTTTCGCAAGGATCGGGACGAGTGGTCCGATCCGGCGACCACATTGAAGCTGACATGAAGTTGACACGATCCGGCACTCACCGGCGCCCGTGCGGCCGCCACCGGGGCCGTCGGCCGATCGGTGTGCACGACGAGAACCCAATGCCGCGCGGAATTATGACCATTGTCACTGTTGCGACGATTCTTGCGGTTGCGGCTTGCGACGAGTCGGACGCGGTTGTCGAGTACATCGCCCCAAAGGATGGACCGATCCAGACCGCTCAGGCCGAGGGGCCGCGACCGCCGGTGCGACCGGACGCGAGCTCTGAAGCGATCCATTGGACGCTACCGGCGGGCTGGGCCAGGCAACCGGGATCGCGGCAGTTTCGCTACGCGACGCTAGAGACGGCCGCCGGCGAGCGCCGTCTGGAAGTGTCGGTCTCCATGCTCGCAGGTGACGGTGGGGGCTTGCTTGCCAACATCAACCGCTGGCGCGTCGAGCAGATGGGTTTGAAGAAGATTAGCGCCGATGAGGTGGTGGATCACACCGCGCGTCTTGAAGTGAAGGATTCCGAGGCGTTGCTCGTAGACATCGAATCGAAGGCGGCTGAGGGCGACCGCCGGATGCTCGTGGGCATCATCTTTCGCCCGGGCGGCACGTGGTTCTTCAAGGCCGCCGCGGACAGCGGCGTCGTTGCCGAGCACCGCGCGGACTTTTTGAAGCTGCTCTCGTCGGTTCATTTCGTGGCCGGATCGGCCGCGCTGCCGAAGGCGCCCGGCCCACCGCAGGTCGTGCCGGGCGAGGCGACGTGGACGATGCCGCCGGGCTGGCGGCAGGACGCCGATCCGGGCCGGTTGCTGGTGACGCGTTTTCGTGTCGGAGAAGGTTCCGATGAGGCCACCGTGACGGTGTCGCACCTCGGCGGGCAGGGGGGCGGACTTCTGGCGAATATCAATCGGTGGCGCGTCCAACAGATGGGGCTCGAATCGGTGCAGCGACCTGCCGACCAACCCCACGTCGTGCTGATGATCGGAGGAAGTGATGGTCGTATGATTGACTTGGGCGATCGGACGGGTGCCGGGAAACGCATGCTGGTGGCCATGGTTCCGCACGGCGGTTTCACCTGGTTCTTCAAGATGTCCGGACCCGGAAACGTCGTCGAGCGGCACCGCCGTGCGTTCGACGAGTTTCTCGAATCGGTCGCATTCGAGCAGGCCCGATGAGTGACGTGCTGAAGAACATGCTCAAACCCCTGGCGTCGCTGCGACTCACCGTGGCGCTGCTGGCCATGTCGATGGTCCTGATCTTTGCGGCCACCTGGGCCCAGGTGGACCAGGGCATCTGGAAGGTCGTTCAGGATTACTTCCGCAAGACCTATGTCTGGATTGAGCTTCAGAACTTTCTGCCCGGCGGCTGGCAGGTGAGCGCCGGCATACCCTGGCCGGGGGGTGTCCTGATCGGCATCCTGCTGGTGATCAACCTGCTGGCGGCGCACAGCGTGCGATTCAGCTTGACGTGGAAACGCAGCGGCATCCTCATGATCCACGCGGCCGTGTTGCTGTTCCTGGTTGGTGAGGCGGTCACCGGCTGGCTCGCCGACGAATCGCAGATGCCCATCTATGTCGGTGAGACGATTGAGTGGTCGCAGGACATTCGCGAGGTCGAGCTGGCCGTCGTCGATCACAGCCATCCCGAGCACGATCGTGTCGTTGTCGTCGCGGGCGATGCGCTGCGAAAGGCGTCAAGAAGTGGCGAGCCGATTCGCAATGCCAAGCTGCCATTTCAGATTCGCGTCGACCGATACCTGGAAAATTCACAGTTGTTCGAACGCAGCGCCGACAGCAAGCCGGCGCCGCCGGGCGCACGGGGCTTCGCCCTGCTGCGCGATGCGCGGCAGGTTCCACGCGCCACGGGCGTCGACGGCGGCACTGTGGACTTTCCCGCCGCGTGGGTGACGTTGCAAGACAGCGACCGCAAGTTGGGGACCTATCTGGTATCGCCCGGGTTTCAACCTGAGGGGCTGGTCTACAAGCTGCTCAGCCAGGACGTCGTGGCCGGTGACAAGACGTATGCGCTGACGCTGCGTTTCCGCCGGCAGTATCACCCGTTCAAGATCCACCTCAGTCACTTCACCCACGATCAATACACCGGCACGACCACGCCGAAGGATTTCGCCAGCGACATCCGTCTCGTGGATCCCGATCGCGCCGAAGACCGGACGGTGAAGATCTACATGAATCACCCGCTGCGTTACCAGGGTCAGACGTTCTACCAATCCGGGTACATCCCCCCGGCGCGGGGCACGGTGCTCCAGGTGGTTGCCAATCCCGGATGGCAGATCCCCTATCTCGCCTTCACGCTCATGGCCGTCGGCTTGTTCGTCCACTTCGGCATGGCCCTGTTCCGATTCCTTTCAAAAAACGTGGCGGTGTCTGGCGCCATGGTGGCGCCAGACGCAAACGACGGCGGTGTGCTCGCCCGGATCACGCCATGGGCCGCGGCGGTCCTTTGCCTGGTCTACCTGATCCTCGCCGCGAAACCGCCCCGATCTGCCGACCCCTATCGGCTCAGCTCGTTCGCTCGCCTGCCGGTTTCCTACCAGGGCCGAGTCAAACCCCTCGACACGGTCGCCCGCAACACGCTGACGATCCTGAGCGGCCGACAGACACTGGAGCACGAAGGCCGGAAACTCACCGCGGCGCAGTGGCTGATCGATGTCATCTGCAAACGTGACGTCGCATTCAAGTACAGGATATTCAGAGTCGATCACCCCGAGGTCCTCGGCCTGTTCGGATGGAAACAGGAAACGCGCAAGCGATTTTCGTACGAAGCGTTGGAACGGCACATGGAGGCGCTGTTTCGCGAGGCTCGCCGCGCCGACAAGATCGACAAGCGATATCGAACAAGCTTTGACGCCAAGGCGCTGCAGCTGGCCAACCACATTGCCCTGTTTGAGAACCTGGCCACGCACCGCAGCCTGCACGTCGTGCCTCCGATCGACGAATCACACGACTGGATGACATTGCCCGCGGCCGCGGGTCACGCCCACGATGCGGGAGAGTTGCCCGCCTCGGTCCAGGCGTATCACGGCATGCTCACGGCTTACCGCGACCGTGACGCGGCTGCGTTCAACATCGCACTGGCACGCTACTCAACTCAACTTGAGGTCGATCAGCCCCAGGCCAGGACCCGGGCGGGATTCGAGACGTTCTTCAACATGTACGGGCCATTCGGCCACGCGCGTGTGCTCTACGTCCTGGCCGCGGTGCTCGTGTTCTTTTCGTGGCTGGGCTGGAGTGGCCCGCTCACAGCCACCGCGTACAGGGTACTGGTCATCACCGCGGTTCTGCACAGTCTGGGACTGGGGGCACGCATCTACCTTTCCGGGCGGCCGCCGGTGACCAACCTCTATGCGTCGGCGGTGTTCATCGGATGGGGAAGCGTCATTACCTGCCTGATCCTGGAACGAATCTACCGCAACGGGATCGGAACACTGCTGGCGTCGGTGAGCGGTTTC
>CAUZBA010000389.1:0-3560 GCA_963577635.1 Phycisphaerae bacterium | reverse complement strand
CTACGAGCCGTCCGCGATTGACGCCGTCACGACGATCGGCCCGATGCTGGGCGATCACCTCTCACGTGTCATCCGCATCCACCATCGCCACCTGGCCTGGCCGGGCGACGAGCCTGGGGGGTGGAGTCCCGGCGACTGAACTTTGACCACGTGGGTTCCCCCTTCGTGTATCCTCTGATCATGACCGGTGGCCGACTGGACAAGCCATGGGAAACGTCCAAGGCCGCTGAAGGTTCGGGCGCCGATCCGACCGCGGCGCGCTTCGTCGCATCGCTCAGCTTCGACCGCCGGCTCTACAAGCACGACATCACCGGATCCATCGCTCACGCGCGGATGCTCCGCGACGTGGGCCTGATCAGCCCGGATGATTTGGAGCAGATCGAGGGCGGGCTGCGCGACATCGGGAACCAGATCGACCGGACCGCCGATGCATGGCCCGGCTGGCGCGTCGAACTGGAAGACGTGCACATGTGCATCGAAGCGGCCCTGATCGAGAAGATCGGTGATGCCGGGCGCAAGCTGCACACGGGCCGATCGCGCAACGACCAGGTCGCGCTCGATCTGAAACTCTGGCTCCAGGAGGCGACCGGGGCGCTGCGTGCGAAGTTTGCCGTCCTTTTTGCGGCGTTCGTCGATCTGGCCGAACGCGACGGGCGCCTGGTCATGCCGGCGTACACGCACCTTCAGCGTGCCCAGCCCATCGTCGCGGGCAGCGAGCTGCTGGCCTGGGCCGAAGCGTTCGACAGGGCACTGCAGCGTTTCGAGGCCCTCGGCCGGGTGAACCGTTCGAACCCGCTCGGGTCGGGGGCGGTGGCCGGCAGCGGCCTGCCCATCGACAGGAATCACACGGCGCGGGCGTTGGGCGTGGGTCCCGCTTCGGCGAGCAGCATCGATGCGACATCGCACCGCGACGCGGCGATTGATTTCGTCTACGCGCTGGCGATGACGGCCATGACGCTGTCACGTCTCAGTGAGCAGTGGATCCTCTACGCGTCCAACGAGTTCGGTTTTCTCAAGCTGGACGCGCAGCACACGACCGGCTCATCGATGATGCCCCAGAAACGCAACCCCGACCTGCTGGAATTGATCCGGGGTCGTTGCGGCGGCGTGTATGGAGATCTGGTGGCGCTGCTGACCATCTGCAAGGGATTGCCTGTCGGGTATTGCCGCGATCTGCAACTCGACAAGCAGCACCTGTTTCGCGCCTATGATTCGGTGTCGGACTGCCTCGAAATGGTCGCGGCCGTCGTTCGTGGTGCCGGTTTTGACGCTGATCGGATTGCAGCACGGCTGGATGAGGGGTTTCTCGACGCCACCAGCCTTGCGGAGTACCTGGTCGTCCGCGGCGTGCCGTTCCGCACGGCGCACCAGATCGTGGGACGTCTTGTGCAGCGTTGCGAGCAACAGGGGTTGGCGGCCCTCAAGGAACTGGGTGAACAGGCGGTCAACGATGAATGCGCGCAGGCGGGGGCGGGGCGGCCGTGCGGAATGCAGTTGGAGCAATGGCTGGGGGCCGCCAATGTCGTGCGCCGATATCAATCGTCGGGCAGCGCGGGGCTGAGCGGCTTCGAGACGCTGCTGGACGCCTGGAAGCGGCGCGTCGTCTCAGACAGAACGTAGTTCGGAACGTCGTTCGGAACGCTGCGGGCTACGCAGCGGGATATGCAGCGCGGTCCGTGGTGTGCGACCGGCGGTCGGTCGCACGGTTCCGGCGGCAGGTGGTGACTCGGCCGTCGTGGCTCGAGGCTTCAAAGACGGGAGTTCCAACGTGCCCCTGGTTCTCAGCGTCCTGCAGGGACCTCAGAAAGGCCGCCGCTTCGAGCTGCCCGACAACGAACCGCAGCTCATCGGGCGTTCGAGCGAGGCGCTGGAGCTGACGGACCAGACCATCTCCCGGCGGCATGCCGAGTTGACGCCCGATGACGGGCGCTGGCACATCTGCGACCTGAACAGCGCCAACGGCACCTATGTCAACGGCATCCGGATCGCACAGCGGCAGACGCTGCGGCCCGGCGATCAGATCCGCACGGGCAACTCGCTGCTGTTGTTCGGCGTCGAAGCACCCCAGCAGTTTCGCAACGCGCCGCTCGAGGAGGCCGCGATCGATGTTCACGTGGAGGCCGCCTTCGGCAGCAACGACGATTCGCTGATCATGGCCGTGCCTGAGCCGTCCTCCGCGGCGGTCGTGCAGTTGAAGGTCGTTTACGAACTGACGCGGCTCATTGCCTCGTTCACCGATCGTGGCGTGCTGCTCGAGAAGGTCATGGACCTGATCTTCGAGGTCTTCCAGGCGGATCGCGGTTTCATTCTCCTGCAGGAAGAGCCTGACCACTGGTCGGAACCGGTGGTGATTCGCCATCGGGTGAAGCCCGAGAATCCGCAAGAGGCTCGATTGACCGTGAGCCGTACGATCGTGCAGCACGTGCTTTCCAAGGGGGAGGGCGTGTTGACGAGCAACGCCATGTCGGACCAGCGATTTGCGCCCGGAGACAGCGTGCAGCGCTACGGCATCCGTTCGGCCCTGTGCGTGCCGATCAAGTTCAAGGACCAGATCTTCGGCGTCATCCACCTGGACAGCCAGATCATCAACTACACGTTCACCGAGGATCAGTTGCGGCTTCTGACGGCCATCGGCGTTCATACGGGGCTGGCCCTGGCCAACGCACAGCTCTACAGCGAGCAGCTCCAGGGAGAGCGCCTGGCGGCGGTGGGCGAGACGGTGGCGTCGCTTTCCCACTCGATCCGCAACATCCTCCAGGGGATGCGCGGCGGAGCCGACGTCGTGGAGCTGGGGCTGAAAAAGAGCAACACGCAGCTGATGCGCAACGGATGGGCGATCGTCTCCCGCAACCTCGACAGGATCTACGGGCTGACGTTGAACATGCTCGCTTACTCCAAACAGCGCACGCCCGAGTTGGATTTGACCAACATCAACCAGCTTCTCGAGGATGCGGTGCAACTTCTGCAAAAGCAATACGACGACAAGCAGGCGGCGCTGATCACCGATCTCGACCAGGACATGCCGCCGGTTCCCCTGGATGCCGGGGGCATGCATCAGGCGGTGGTGAACCTCCTGAACAACGCGCTGGACGCGGTCGAGTCGGAACGGGGATTCGTGATCCTGGGTTCGAAATACGACCACGAGGCCCAGCGTGCCCACATCCGCGTCACTGACAATGGCGTGGGCATGAATCAACGACAGCTTCAACAGCTATTCGAGCCGTTCCAGTCCACCAAGGGTCAGCGCGGGACGGGCCTGGGCCTGGTGGTCACCAAGAAGGTCGTGGAGGAGCACGGCGGCCACATCGACGTGGAGAGCAAGAGCAGGCAGGGCACCACCTTCACGCTCACGCTGCCTGCCCGCGGTGGCGTGGCGGAAGCGTCGGCGGACACTCAGGGGGCCTGAATCCGGTTTAATCCGCCGACGGATTAAACCGGATTCAGGATGGATAATCGAGATTCATGAAGTCCTGGAGTCGTCCAGAAAGATTTAAGTGTCGTAAGTGTCGGGCAAAAAGGGGTCAGGTACCATTTGCCGGAACGGCCCGAAGGGTGCTGCG
>CAUZBA010000388.1:0-3581 GCA_963577635.1 Phycisphaerae bacterium | reverse complement strand
CAGATCGCATCGAGCTACGACACCGGGGCCTTCAACTATGGCGGCATCTACGGGCCCTACGTCAACGGCACCTTCGACACCGTCGCCACCTACATCCGTGATCCCTATTCCATGAAACGTGAACGGGCCCTCATCGGCCTCGCCGGAATGGCCACGACCGCCCTCGTCCTCTTTCTCCGCTACCTCTCTCCGAGCTTTCCCCTCCACCCGATCGGGTTTGCGGCCGTCACGGCCTACCCCGTCAACCGGATTGTCTTCTCCCTCATCTTTTCCTGGATCGCCAAATTCGTCATCCTCAAGGCCGGCGGCATCACCGCCTACCGCCGTGGCAGCCTTCTCTTCCTCGGTATTGCGGTCGGGTACTTCGTCGGCGTCGGCGTCAGCTTCGTTGTGGACTTCATCTGGTTTCCTGAACAGGGACACTCGTTGGCTTTGTACTAAAACTAAGAAAACCATACCACCCCTCGACTGCGCTCGGGATAAACTCCGGGCACGGAGAACACGGAGAGAAGCGTGGGATGAGGTGCCTAAGTGAGCTCAGGACTGCGGCAGGCTCTGAGAATCTGTGCAGAATGGGCTCTGCCGGTGGGGGGAGCAGCTTCCAGGCTGCGAACAATCTGTGACGAAGGGTGCGTCGACCTGCAGAGCGATTCTACGGGGAGGCGAAGGCGCGGGCGAAGAGGAGGAAGTCGGAAAAATCGATGCGTCCATCTTCGGCGAGATCGAAGCGTGGATCGGGGTCAACCGCATTGAATTGGGCGACAAAGATCAGGAAATCAGCAAAGTCCGGTTCACCGTTCGCGTCAAAGTCGATCGGTTTCGGTGCGGCTCCGGAGAGGTGGGTGGGCTCGCCCAGACCGGCGACACGGTAGATACTGTGGCCCGAGCCATCGGAGATGTAGATGTCGCCTCTCGTATCGACAAAGACGTCGTTGGGCGCCCTCATCCGATCCCCTCGCTCCGGACCAATCAGCGTCTGAATAATCCCGTCCTTGACGGTACGAATCCGGCCATTCCGTGTATCGGCGATGTAAAGTGTGCCACTCGCGTCCACGAACAGACCTGACGGACTGTCGAGCCCGGCGCGATCGGCGGGACCACCGTCTCCGCTGAAGTTGGCAAATCCAAGGCCGGCCACCGTCGTAATCGTGCCGTCGAGGGCGATTCGACGAACTCGATGGTTCGCCAGATCGCTGAAATAGACAACACCATCCTCGCCCACGAACAACCCATTGGGCCCGTTGATGCGAGCCGAAACGGCAGGGCCCCCATCACCCGTGAAGCCGGCGATGCCAGTCCCGGCAAGCGTCACGAGCGAGCCGTCCCGTTCGATGCGGCGAATACGGTGATTGCTCCATTCGGACAGGTAAATCTCGCCCGTACCGGATCGGAAGATATCGGATGGATTCCAGAGCCGGGCGACGACCGCCTGCTGTCCCTCGCCACCGTACCCGTAGATGCCCGTACCGGCAAACGACGTGATCCGCCCCGCAGCATCGACCCTCCGAAGGCTGTTGCCATTCCATTCAGAGAAATAGAGCACGCCGGCCCCATCCAGAAAAACGGCGGACGGTCCGAAGATCGCGGCATCTACAGCCGCCCCACGATCCCCGGAGCGTGAACGTTCGCCATTTCCCGCAACGGTTTCGATCATCCCGGATCCGTCGATCCGACGGATCCGGCGGTTGGCAATATCGGAGATATAGACGTTGCCCTGAGCGTCTACAAACACGGCGTTAGGGACGTTGAGCAATGCCTCCGTGGCAGGTCCCCCGTCGCCCCCATACCCGGGCCCACCCGTGCCCGCGATCAGTTCGAGCGGCTGCGCGTGCGATGCGGTGGATAGAAGTAGAATGAGCAGCGCGTATCGCATCAAGTGTCCTGGTTAACGAATGAACTTCTGTGCAATGTCACGATGTTCTGGGTTATGTGCGGCAGAACTGATTTTTATCGCCATTGTTCCAGCCAAACAGTTGGATCGTCGTCTGTGCGGTAAATAAGAAGATGGATGCCACCCCGGGTAGCCTGCCCCGGTTCGTCTCTAGCCGGGGGCCATTTTGACTTTCGCGAAGATCCAAGTGGATCCCCCTTCGGCAAGCTCCCCATCGCTCATCCATAAATTTGCACAGGGTCGTTTACCGATCGCCCGCCGTATCGAGGGTCGAGACAGGACCAAGCTAAAACCCGAGAGCGACCCTGAGAACGCGAGGCAGATCGGCCAGTGAGATCCGCCCGTCAGGCTCCAGGTCGAGTCGCGGATCGAACCCGCCAGTACCGGACTCGGTGCCATAGTGTGTGAGCACACGGAACGCGTCATAAAGCTCGATCGGTTTCGGATCATAGAAAAGTCGTGCGTCCGGACGTTGGGCCGCGAGCGTGGTTGGGGCCGCGATTCCCTCGACACGGCGAACCATTCTGAGAGACCCGTCGGTGACGTAAAGATCGCCTTTCTGATCGACGAACACGTCCGAGGGGCTCCTGAACAGGGACTCCGTTGCCTTCCCGCCGTCGTGCGGAGCCGTGTGTCCGCCGCCAGCCACCGTCTCGATAAAGCCGAGCTTGTTCACGCGACGGATGCGCTTGTTCCGTGTATCGGCGATGTAGAGGTCGCCCGCCGCATCGACAAAGACGCCAGATGGTCGGTTGAGTTTCGCGTCGGTCGCGGGCCCCCCATCGCCACTCCAACCTGGGGTGCCTTCGCCGGCCACGGTCGTGATGATCCCGTCAGGATCGACGCGTCGAACCCGGTTGTTCCCAAGGTCGGCGATGTAGAGCGTGCCGTCATCGTTGACGAAGATTCCGTTGGGACTGTTGATGGAGGCCTTAGTCGCCGGCCCGCCATCACCGGCCTGACCGGGGTTCCCGTTTCCGGCGACGGTTGTGATCGTCCCGTCAGGCGCGATCCGGCGTATCCGATTGGCGTGCCACTCCGATAGGTAGAGGTTTCCATTCCCGTCGAGAAAGATGTGGGCCGGCGTCCAGAGGGACGTTTCAACCGCGTTCAGCCCCTCCCCGACATAGCCGGATTGGCCGTTGCCCGCGACCGTCCAGACACGACCGTCAGGATCCACACGCCGAATCCGATGGCCGGTCCATTCGGAGATGTACATATAGCCTGCCCGATCAACCGTTATGGAAGAGGGCGTCATAAAGGCAGTTTTCAGTGCGTGCCCACCGTCCTGGGAGTAGGTGCGTTGTCCGTTTCCGGCGACGGTTCGGATCGTCCCGTTTGGTGCGATCAGACGTACCCGGTGGTTGGAGGTATCCACCACATAAAGCTGCCCCTTCCCGTCAAGGAAGACCATCGACGGCACGTTGAGTTCCGCGAACATCGCTGGACCGCCATCGCCGCTGTAGCCCGATTTACCCGATCCGACCACCACGTGGATGTCGCCCACCTCACCCACGGCACTGTTTGCAAATCCAAACACCAACGCGATAACGAGAACTGCGCCTGCCAATCTGAACACTTCATTTCCCTCGCATAATGCCGACCTTGCGGATTGCCGTCGGCTCATCGTTTCGCATCAGGTCCGTGACACGCACGGCCACTTCGATTTCTTCGCGGTCGACAGGATCTA
>CAUZBA010000387.1:0-3597 GCA_963577635.1 Phycisphaerae bacterium | reverse complement strand
AGCGGCTAGTCCGCATTTCTCACCAGTTTCACCGCCCAGCGGGCTGGTGATCGCACTGTCACCGGCCGAGTATCAAAGGCCCCGCCGCAAGTCTCAACGCCGCTGGTCGTTACACCACCGAGCGACAAAACTGGTGAGAAATGCGGACTAGCCGAACGGGCTATACGACGACCGTCGATTTCCCGTAGCTTTTCACCTCCGCCTTGGCCTGCTCGAAAAATTGCGCCGTCGGCATCGCTCCCAGGTCCCCCCGGGTGCGACAGCGGACGCTTACGGTGCCGGCCTGCTCGTCTCGACCGCCCACCACGAGCATGTAGGGCACCTTCATGTCCTGGGCCACCTTGACCTTGGCGTTGACGCGCTCGTTGGAATCGTCGATCGAGCAGCGCCACTGGTCGTCCTTCAATGCCTCGTGAATCTTGCGGCCGTATGCCAGGAACTTGTCGCTGACCGGAAGGACGCGCACCTGTTCGGGCGCAAGCCAGAGGGGAAAGGCACCGGCAAAGTGTTCGATGAGGACACCGATGAACCGCTCCATGGAGCCGAACGGCGCCCTGTGAATCATCACCGGCCGGTGCGACTGGTTGTCGGGGCCGACGTAGGAAAGGTCGAAACGGCTCGGCAGGTTGTAGTCGACTTGTACCGTGCCCAACTGCCACTGCCGGCCCAGGACGTCCTTGACGATGAAATCGATCTTCGGTCCGTAGAACGCGGCCTCGCCCGGCTCAACGGTATAGTCCACCGCGAGGCTCTCGGCGGCATCGCGGCAGGCTTGCTCGGCCTTGTCCCAATTGTCACTTTCGCCGACGTACTTGTCGCTATTCGGGTCGCGCAGTCCGACACGGATCCTGTAGTCGGTCATGCCCAGTGTCCCGAAAATGATCTTGACCAACTCGATGCAGCCGAGAACCTCAGCCGGAAGCTGCTGCTCGGTGCAGAAAATGTGGGCGTCGTCCTGCGTGAATCCGCGCACGCGCGTAAGGCCCCCGATCTCGCCGGACTGTTCCCACCGGTACACGGTGCCGAACTCCGCGAGGCGCACCGGAAGGTCGCGATAGCTGCGTTTCTGCGCGCTGTAGATGCAGATATGATGCGGGCAGTTCATCGGCTTCAGCAGGTAACCGTCGATGTCGCCCCGCTGCATGCGATTGGCCAGCTCGCCGCAGGTGGCACCTTCGTCGGCCAGGGCGCTGATCTGGTCGGCGCCGATCAAGGGCGGATACTGGCTTTGCTGGTAATAGGGGTAGTGGCCCGAAGTCTTGTAGAGGTCGAGCTTACCGATGTGCGGTGTGAAGACCTGATCGTACCCCTGGCGGCGCAGGTGCTGCATGATGAAATCCTGTAGCACCTGCCGGACCACGGCGCCGCGCGGCGTCCACAGGATCAGACCCTGCCCGACCCGTTCATCGATCGCGAACAGGCCCAGCCTCGGACCGACGACGCGGTGGTCGCGCCGCCCGGCCTCTTCAAGCCGTTCGAGGTGCGCTTCCAGGTCCGCCTTGTCGAAGTACGCCGTGCCGTAGACCCGTTGAAAGCGATCGCTGTTGACGTCACCGCGCCAGTGTGACGTCGCCACCGACATGACCTTGAAGGCGCCAATCGCGCCGGTCGATGGGATGTGCGGCCCCATGCACAGGTCTTCGAATAACTCCGGTTCCGGGTGCGGCGACTCCGGTTCACGTTGCGTTTCGCCATTGACGTACCAGGAAAGCGATTCAGCGCCGCCGGCAATGGCCCGTTCGGCGTTGTCGATCTTGTACTTGTTGCCTTCAGCCTTCAGCTTGGCCATGCCCTCGGCAGCGGGCAGTTCGTGCCGCGTGAACGGACGGTCTTCGTCGATGATGGACTGCATCTGCTGTTCGATGCGGGCGAAATCATCGGTGCTGATCGGGCTTTCCAGGTAGAGGTCGTAGAAAAACCCGTCGTCCAACGGCGGTCCGTACGCCAGCAGGGCATCCGGCCAGAGACGGCAAATGGCCTCCGCCATCACGTGTGCGGACGAGTGTCTCAGCAGGTAGAGCGCATCGGCATTCGCGTCACTCGATCCGCCGTTCGCGGCACCTTTGCGACTGGTGCGGGGCCGGGTGATGATTGCCAGGTGACAGTCGCGGTCGATCGGGCGAGCCAGATCCCACACTTCTTCATCCACCCTGACGCCGACGGCGGCTTTGGCGAGCCCCGGCCCGATGTCGGCGGCGACCCGGGCGCCGCTGACCGGCTCGTCGTAGGACTTGACCGTACCGTCGGGCAATGTAATTCGCATCGAAGAGGCTCCTTCCAGCCGCTCGGTTCTATCGGCGACCTGCGAAACCCGTCAAAAGAAAAACGGCCGCCGATGGTTCGGACGGCCGTTTCAATCGCATTACTTACCTTCGGGCTCAGCGACGCGCACGTCCATCCAGCGGCCACCAGGTGGTGGCCATCGTGGTCGTCGTCGCTCGGACTGTCATTGGTCTGCCTTCGATCAAGTCTTGATCATCACGCGTGGTGACGAATGTACCCTACCTCGACCTGAAACCAAGTCAAGTTCAGTACGTCTGGATGGCTCCCTAATGCCGCAGAGGTTGTTCCGTGAGTCGAGTCGGACCCGCACCGGGGACGGCACTTACAATATCAGGCGATGAGCCAGTCGCTTTCGCATCGACGCGTGATGGATGTCGGGGACGTGGGCGTGTCCGGCGACGAGTTGCCGCCCTGGCAGGACGGCGCGGTCGACCTGGGGGCCTGGTTCGTCACGCGGCGTGATCGGCCGCTCGAACTGGAAATCGGCTCCGGCAAGGGCACCTTCCTGGTGCGGCACGCTGCGGAACTTCCCGAGGTCAATCTCATCGGTGTCGAGTACGCCCGGGCGTACTGGCGTCACGCCGCAGACCGTTGCAGACGACACGGGCTAGACAACGTCAAGCTGGTGCACACCGAGGCCGAGCTGTTCGTCCGCCATTATGTGCCGGAAAACGCGATGCGGCGGGTGCACATCTATTTTCCCGATCCATGGCCCAAAACGCGCCATCACAAGAGGCGGTTGATCAAAGAGCCGTTCCTGCGCCTGTTGCATCAAAAGATGGAGCCCGAGGCGACGCTCCGCATCGTGACCGACCACGACGACTATCACGACTGGATCCTGGCCGCGATCACTCGCGTCGTCGACCTGTTCGAGGCATTGCCCTGGCACAACGCCGAAGGCGCCGAAGGCGACGAGCTTGTCGGCACGAACTACGAACGCAAGTTCCGCCGCCGGTCGAAGGATTTCCATGCGGTAGCGTTGCGACGGCGATGACCGCCGTCGCACGTCGCAAGTCGCAAGTGGTGAATGTCAAAAGTCCAGTGTAAAGGTGGCGGTTCTTCCCGACTGGTGACTCTCACGACTTGCGACTTGCGACATCAGCGATCCGATGATGACGATCAGCCTCCCGTCGGATATACTGCCCGTCGATCATATTCCCGGCGACATTCAAAAGGAGCTCCGTCAATGACCCGGCGAAATTTGTTGATGTGGACCGTGCTGGTCGCGGCGTTTCTGGCGGCTTGCGAGACAACCCCGAACGACCCGATCGGCGGCCGAACCGTACCGATATCCATTATTGAGCACCATCGAGC
>CAUZBA010000386.1:0-3601 GCA_963577635.1 Phycisphaerae bacterium | reverse complement strand
TCCCCGATCCAAGCACCGAACGACGTCGTTCAGCCATACCTCGAGACGGGGTTGAGATCCGGCGTGGCCACCGTCTATGCCATGAACGAGATAATGGATCGCGGCATCGGTCGCATCGTCGAAGCCCTGGCGGCGTCGGGCATAGAGGACGACACCATCGTCATGTTCTCCAGCGACAATGGTCCGACCTTCAGTGTGCGTCCCGACCAGATGCCCGAGGGGATGGATCGGGACCTGCGACGTCACAACTGCGGCTTCAACGGGCAGAAGGGCTCGGTCTACGAGGGCGGCATCCGCGTTCCCATGGTCGTGCGCTGGCCCGCAGGTCTTCCTGCCGGGCACCGAATCGACGAGCTCGTGCACTTCATCGACTGGCTGCCTACCCTGTGCGGGGTCTGTGGCGTGGGCCGAAGCCAGGAACGGGCCCTGGACGGACGCGACGTCCTGCCTGTCCTTCGTGGTGAGACCGCCACCGACCCGCCGCCGCGCTTCTGGCAGCTCAACCCGCACCAGCCCGTGCCGTGGATCAACGCGGCGATGCGCGACGGTCCGTGGAAACTCGTCCGGCCCCGAGTGGTGATGCCGCCCACCGACGAGGCGGGGCTGGACTTCGAACGTCGCTACGTGGAGCTCGACATCGAGTACAAATACCACCCCGAGCGAGTGACATTGATGGACGATCCCCCACCCCAGCTCGAGATCCCGCCACCGGCGACGCCCGAGCTCTACAACGTGGAGGAGGATCCCCTCGAACGCGATGATCTGGCGACGGCCGAACCAGGGCGAGTCAAACACATGGCCACCGAACTGGAGAACTGGTTCGAAGAGGTGGAAGCCGAGAGACGGCGCATTCAGAAAGACGGCAGCATCAGGGAGTGACCAGATGAAGATCGTGGACGTGGACAGTTTCATGGTCGAGGTGCCCCTCACCGATGATCAGGTCGGGAAGAGGATGTACAACAGCACGGGCGTCACCCGCGTCCGTACCGACGCCGGCATCACAGGATACGGTTTCAGCGACCGTCCGATCGATCAGGATCGGGCACGCCTGATCCTGATGGGGGCGGATCCCTTCACCATCGAGCGCCACCTCGCGGATGGCCTGGCGGACGGCCTGGCCGAATACGGTGCCGAGAACGCGCTCTGGGACATCGTCGGCAAGGCGGCGGGGCTGCCCCTGCACAAGCTCTGGGGTGCCTACCGCGATCGCATCCTCCTCTATCTGACCTGCGTGTGGCCGGGCGCCGCCGACCAGACGGACGTGACGCCGCGTGAGCAGGCGGAGGCCGTGCTCCGTTACGCGGAACGGGGCTATCGGGCGGTGAAGATCCGCATCTGGCGACCCGACCCGATGGAGGATGTGGAAGCGGTCCGCCTGATTCGCGAATCGGTGGGCGGCCGCGATCGCATGGAGGTGATGCTCGATCGCACCGGGGCCGGTCCGGGGGAGGCGATGGACTACAATACGGCCCTGCGCGCGGCCCGGGCGCTGGAACAGGTCGACGCCACCTGGCTCGAGGAGCCCTTCGTCCGTGGCGATATCGAGTTGCATGCGCGTCTTCGCGCCGAGACCGACATCCCCATCACCGGTGGCGAACACCAACCGCCGGACGTCTACCCTCCCTATCTGCGTGGCGAGTCTTTCGATATCGTCCAGCCCCACTGCGCCGGCGTGCTGAGCACGCTGAGGAAGATCGCTGGCATGATCGAGCAGTTCGGTGTGGAGTGCATCTTCCACGGCTCCCACGGCATGAACCTGGTTGGCTCACTACAGCTATCGGCCACGATCCGCACGTGCAGGATGCAGGAGCACGTGTTCACCCCGCCGCCGCTCACACCGGAGGAGTCCTGGGCGCCACTGAATGTCCTGGTCAGGACGGATGAACTCTTCGAGGTGGAGGATGGATACGTGAAGATCCCGAGTGCTCCGGGACTGGGAATCGAGGTCGATGAAGAGGCGATCGACCACTATCGTGTTGACGGGTGAACGGCGATGAAACGACCGAACGTACTCTTTCTGCTCTCCGACCAGCACAGTCCGTTGACCATGTCCTGCGCCGACCATCCGGTGGTGCGCACGCCACACATGGATCGGCTTGCCCGCGAAGGCATGCAACTGGATGCGGCCTACTGTCCGACGCCGCTGTGCATGCCGGCCCGGGTATCCCTGCTCTGCGGCCGTCACGCCCACAACACTGGCATCCTGAATAACTGCGGCAAGATCCAGGCGGAACCCACGGTGCCGCAGGCCCTGCGGGCTGCTGGCTACCGCACGGCCGTCACCGGCAAGATCCACTTCACCCAACGGGGTCGTCCCGGGTCGCCTGAGTGTGATGACCATCTCCGCGAACTGGGCTTCGAGGATGTCCTGGCCAACCTGGGTAAGGTGGCCGCCGCCGTGTCACCTGCCCCCGACGCGTACCAAGCCGAGTTGAGAAGCAAAGGAGTCTACGAGCCCTTCCACGATGATTACCACGCGCGCTACCACGCGGGGCTGCCGAACTGGTACTGCAAGACGTCAACTCTCGACGAGCACGACTACCACGATGCCTACATCGGTCGTCTGACACGCGACTGGCTGGCCCACTACGACGACGAACGTCCGTTCTTCTGCTGGGCCAACTGGGGTGGGCCGCACATGCCGTGGGATGCGCCCGGTCGATATGCCCAGCTGTACGATCCGGCCGACATGGATCCGCCCCTCCCCGATCCGCTCGACGAGGCGCCTGCCGATATCCGCCGCAAGCGCGACGCGGCCATGGCGGGCATGCCGCCCGATGTCTGGGAAACCAGCGGCGAGCCGCAGCCCCTCACGGAGGACGCCTGGCGCCGCTGCCGCGCGCACTACTATGGCATGGTCAATGTCGTGGACGATGGCATCGGTGCCATGCTCGACACGCTGGAACAACGGGGCATGCTGGATGACACCCTCATCGTCTACACCAGCGACCACGGCGAGATGCTCTACGACCGCGGTCTCTACGGCAAACAGTTGATGTATGAGCAATCAGCGCGGGTGCCCGTCCTCATCCGCTGGCCCCGTGGCTTCGAAGCCGCTGATCGCAACCCGGCGCTGATGTCGACGCTCGACCTGATGGCCACCTTTCTCGACGTCGGCCACGCGTCGATGCCCGTCCACCACGGCCGGAGTCTGCTGCCGCTGTTGCAGGGCGAGACGGTGACTCACCGTGAGGAGGTCTTCTGCGAGTTGGGGCCCGAGAAGATGGTCCGGCAGGGACCCTGGAAGTATGTCTATCACCCGCAGCGCGAGATGCAGCAGCTCTTCCACCTGGAAGACGACCCCGACGAGTTACGGAATCTGTCCGCCGCCGGCACCCATCGTGAGCAGGAACGATTGCTACGAGACCGCATCCTGGACTGGATGATCGACACCGAGCCGCAACCTCACGGGGTGCGGCGTCGGGTCGAATGACGTCTTCCCGCGTCCGGCGTTAACTTCCCAGACGTCACCCTTCGACCGGTTCCGATCTCGGCAGCACCGGGTGATCGGGCCCCCCACCCTCGACGAGGATCGGTAGCCATCGTGCGCGCTTCAGGACCCGTCAGACATCTCTACCAAGCGGTCATCGTCATGTCGATC
>CAUZBA010000385.1:0-3631 GCA_963577635.1 Phycisphaerae bacterium | reverse complement strand
GCCAGCGCACCGGCATCTGAAGGAAGTCGAAGTTCGCGATCATGCCCTCCCGGACGCGTTCGTAGGCGTGATCCATGGACACGCCGCACCCAAAGGGCGTTTTCGGCATTGCCCCGGTGGCCTTGCGCCGTTCCAGGAGCAGGCTCGCGTGCGCCAGGGCCAGTTCCTCGCTGGCATTCAGCGCCGCGACGAGGGCGCCCGCCGCGAGCTTGTCGGCCCGGGCCATGGTCTCGGCCTGGCACGAGAGCGCTTCGACGAACAGGCGGCGCGACTGCTCGGCGCGCTTGGTGACCGTGTGCTCCGGGCCGAGGTCGAACATCCCCCAATCTTCGAGCTTGTTGTAGAGAACCATCAGCCGGTGTCGTGCCAGCTCAAGGTTCAGCAGATAGGGTTCTTCACGATCGGGCAACAGGCACGTCTGGAGGACCAATATGCCGCAGTCGCCGGCGTCCTTTTGAACCACCGCGGCGGCCGTGCCCGGTTCGCGATTCGCGTAGCAGATCAGGCCGTCGCTGAAAGTGATCTCTGACCGAATAGCGTTCCCGTCGGAACCGACGAGATAGCTGTTGTGCACCGGCCAACTCGTGGCGGGTCGGCCATCCTCAAGCACCAGAAACTTCAACATGTGCCTTTGCCAGGTCAGCGTCGTGGATGATCGTATGGAAGATTCCGCTGACGCACGGCTTCCGACGCTGGGCAGGCCGCGACCAATTTGATGATCTTATCGCGTTTTCAGGGCCAAGGCAATCATTCCGTGGCATCGTGCGGATGCCACATATTCTTGACCAACGCGTGATCCTAAGATAAATTACATCCAATCCCACCCCCCCTGCGATCAGGAGTCCCCATTCCATGCCCGTGACGCGACTTGCCCTGTTGCTCGTGTCGCTCTTGCTGCCGGTGCCCGTGACGCAGGCCGCGGCGCGGGGGGATATGCCGGGTGCCGAAAGCTGGAGCGATTACGTTCACTACATCCGGATCGCCCTTCCCCAGCGGGCCAGGGAACACGCCGAGCACCTGCTCGATGTGGTGGGTGACAACCATCTGGCATTGCTCGCGGTCGTCGAACAGGGCCCCTACCGCGATTACGAGAAAGCGTTGGAGCGGGCGCTGCAGATCGACTCGCTGCGACCGGTCACGCAACGCCTGGTCGAGAAGATACAGAAGGCGAAGATCAAGGTGATCCGCGACGAGCAGCGCATCATCGATGACATTCGCCGGTTGCACGAAGGGGGCCACGCCAGACAGAACGCGATGGAACGGCTCAAGGCCGCAGGTCAATTCGCGGCGCCGCTGTTGCTTCGAACGTTGCAAAGCGAGAAACCAGAGGACCGCGTGCTGCATTCGGATGTGATGTCGGCGATGGTGTCGATTGACCGCCCGATGGTGTATCCGCTTGCCGTGGCCATTTCGCAGCTCGAGCCGGTACAGATGGGCCAGGTGGCGCAGGTTCTGACCGACATTGGTTATCCGCGAGCCGCGCCGTTCATCAAGGGAGTGCTCGAATCGGCTTCGCTTGACGCGGACGCGCGAGTCAAGGTCCAGGCGGCATACGACCGTCTGGCCGCGGAAGTTCGCCTTCCACTGAACGTCAAAGCAGCCGAGTTGTATCTGACGCTTGCCCAGAACCTGTACACCGCGGCAACGCACGACGGTGCCGACGACTTGCCCGGTTACGATCCGAAGACCCGAATGGGGATCGTCTGGAGCTATGACATCCAGGCCGGGTTGCTGCACACTCCCGTCCCGCCGCAGGTGTTCGGAGACGTCCTGGCGATGCTCGCTTCGAAGCGGGCGCTGCGCCTGAACCCGAACATGGAACCTGCCGTCAGCACCTGGCTGATGGCGAATCTGCGCCGCGAGAACCGCCTGGAGGAAGGACAGCCCGACCCGAGCTACGCCCGCACGATGCGACCCCCTCAGTTCTACGTCGAAATGGCCGGACCACTGCGTGTTCACGACGTGCTGCACCGCGCCCTGGAAGACGGTGACGTGGAGCTTGCGCTCGATGCGATCAACGCCCTGGACGCGACCGCGGGGACCGACGAGCTGGTGAACCGACAAGGGGCGATTCAGCCTCTGCTCGAGGCGCTGGCCTTCCCTGATAGGACGGTGCGATTCGCCGCCGCTTTCGCACTGACCAACGCCCGGCCGAAGGCCGCGTTTCCCGGCAGCTACCGCGTGGTGCCGATTCTGACTGAGGCCGTGCGTCAAAGTGGCGGGCGTAACGTCCTGGTCATCGCACGGGACGACGCAACCCGAAATCAGATGGTTGGCGAAGTCGAGCAACTCCAGGGGTTCACGGCGATCGGGGGACTTTCACTGCGGGATCAGATGCTCTTAGACCAGGTGGCCTCGGGGCAGGGCGTGGATCTGATCGTCACTAACCGGGACGCGCAGGGTTGCCTGGAACTGCGTAGTGCGACCGCGAACGATTACCGACTGGCCGCAGCACCAATTCTCGCGCTGGTGCCTGAAGGGATTCAATACGAACTTAAGAGCCTGGCGCCGCAGGCCAAACGGCTGTCCTGGAATGACGCCGGCCTGGCCCCAGCGCAGCTCGAACGGGCGATCCGCGACGCGATCGATTCGACGCGCGGCAAGCAGATCACTGGCGAGCGGGCCGACCAGTACGCGATGCGGGCTATCGCTCTGCTTGGCCAGATCGCCCTTAGTCGGGGCGAAGTGTTCAATGTTCAGGAGGCCGAACCGGCGTTGATCGCGGCTCTGAACGACCCACGCGAGGCCATTCAGCAGAAAACGGGTGAGGTTCTGGCCTACCTCGACAGAGACATGGCCCAACAGGCCCTCGCCGGCGCTGCCCTGGACGAAGCGCGCCCCCTGGCGGTTCGCGTCTCACTACTGAATAGTCTGGCAGGCTCTGCGAAGCAGTTCGGCAGACACCTGATGCCGATCCAGATCGACCTCGTTCTGAACCTGGTCAAGAACAGCACGGGCGAGTTGGCCATCGCTGCGGCCCGTGCCCATGGGGCGCTCGCCCTGCCGGGCTCGCACCTGACGCAGATGGTCGTCGAGCAGTAGGTGCAAAAGTCAGCGACCACCCGATCGGTCGGGTGGTCGCTGATCAAGGGCGTGGACCGTAAGCCGAATTCTGTTTCAAGCGGCCATTTCACTGGGCCCGCCGTTGCCGACGGGCTCGAGCGGCCTACCCGTAACGCGCCTCGACCATTCGGACCGGTCGGGGCTTGGCCGGACCAGCCAGGCGATGCCCTGGTGGGCAGCGCCGCGCCACTGTTTGGCCTTGCACGCGGTGGGGCTTGCCATGCCCGCGCTGTCGCCAGCGCGGCGGTGCGCTCTTACCGCACCTTTTCACCCTTACCCCCCGATCCGGTAGGGACCGGGGTCGGCGGTGTGTTTTCTGTGGCGCTGTCCCTCGCCGATCCGTCACCGGATCGGCGGGTGGGTGTTACCCACCACCGTGTCCTGCCGTGTTCGGACTTTCCTCCCGTCCCCGCGATCCGGGGACGGGCGGCCGCAACGTCCACGCCGCTTCTATTATAGTCGTCCCTGAAAAACGCATAAACTTCTTGCTGTCCAAGAGCTTGGGCGATTGAGATCGTGTATAAATCACAAGGAATCACTGCTAACCGTTTCCAAAGCTTGCAAAACC